>NZ_BPPH01000007.1:0-110765 GCF_021602765.1 Acinetobacter sp. KAM396 | reverse complement strand
ACGATCAGACGAAAACTTGATTTAGTTAAGGCTAAACAATAAAATTCAGACCCAATAGCCAACCTGTTAATAACTCATTTGGAACCAAGTAAGGCATTACATGCAAAAGCAAAGTAACTAAGACCCGAACAAGTCCATAACAGTTGTGCTGGCGACAATAGCAAGAGTGAACCACCTGATCCCTTCCCGAACTCAGAAGTGAAACCTCTTCGCGCTGATGGTAGTGTGGGGTTACCCATGTGAGAGTAAGTCATCGCCAGCTCATTATTCAAAACACCCTCAACAAACGTTGGGGGTGTTTTTTATTGTTTTAAAATAAGCGCTATAATAATGAGTTCATTAAATGGACTTAATGAATATGGATACTTCTTATTTAGCTGATTTGGACCAACAATTTCAACTTGATGGATTGGTTAAGCTACCTTAATTTATTCCTTAAGGATTAAAAATTATTCAACAAACCTTGTTATCAGATTTAAAACGCTTAAATATTTATTCATCGAACAAGGTTTTGTCTAAGACATTACAAGGTATGAGTCCTTTTCAGCAGATTGTTAAACTCACTCAAATACTAAATAAGCCAAGATCTTTAGATATCCGAAGTCCAGTCCTGTTGTCCGTGCTTGCGTGACCATTCCAGCACAGTTGATCTTCCTTGAATACCATATTTTACCTGAGCTTGTTTATAAGTAATTTGCCCTTTTTCTACTTCATGTAGAACCATCATTTTAAAGGCAAAGCTATAATCACGTTGTGTACGTTTAACTCTTTGTTCTCGTTCATGTTCCATAAAATAAGCCTCTTAAATGTGTAAACTTACTTCAGGTCGGGACAAAAAACAGATAGAAAAAAGCCCCAACATCATGTCAGGGCTTTTTCAGATTTATGTTTAGGTATTACTCCTGTTATACCTTTCAGCGTCCTGCCGTTATTTTATTTATTATTGTTATTCTTGCTTTTAGAAACATCCTGTTTCTGTATGAGTTAAATATAAAAGGAAAGCTTAACTTAGCCTAGCGTCAATTTTCTGCAGTGCATGTAAGCGAAAACGTACAGCGGCATATCCGCAAAATAAAGATCAATAAACTGGATTTATTTAATTTTAAGTGGTTGATTATATTTAATAATTATATTTTTCAATAAAAATCCCCCGAGTTCATTTTCTTGTACTTGGGGGGATTTGGACAGCAGCAAGATACAGCAAGTATGTAAATTGATTACATCAATTTAATGCCTTGTTGTCCTGCAGGGGTGACTCTAAAGATTTCCACTTCAAAGGTAATATTTTTACCCGCTAAAGGGTGGTTAAAGTCTACTTCGGTCACATCATCATTTACAGATTTCACCACGCCATAGAGGCTTTGTTTGGCTTTATCTTCAAACTCAATCATGTGTCCTTCAACTGGACGTTGCTCAAATTTAACCGTATCAAAAGTTTGTACGTTTTCAGGATTCCATGGACCAAATGCATCTTCAGGTTGAAGACTCACGGTGCGGCGGTCACCTGCACGTAAACCAAATAATGACTTTTCAAAACCAGGTAACAAACTACCATCACCCATAACCAAACTTACAGGTTCAGCGCGGCTACGGGTGTTGTCAATTTCTACACCATTTTCAATGGCGACAGAAAAGTGCAACTCGACTTTTGAGCCATCTTCAATACGAGTTTCATCATTTGGATTAATAATTTCAGTCATGTTGCGCCTGCGCTCGTTCAATTCGGTGTTTTTCTAGGAAAAACGTATCAATTAACAGCAGAATTGTGCCAAGCGTGATGGCACTGTCTGCAATATTAAAGGCAGGGAAGTGGCTGTTGTTATAGTACACGTGAATAAAATCGACCACGTAGCCAAGGCTGACCCGATCAATTAAATTCCCAATCGCACCGCCTAAAATTAAGGCAATCGCTAAAGGCAGTACAATTACATTTTTTGGCATACGCATTAGCCAAAATACAAAAATTACAGACACTAAACCTGCTAGTGAGGTAAAGAAATAACGTTGCCATCCACCTGCATCGGACAAGAAACTAAAGGCAGCGCCATAGTTATGCAGTAAAGTCCAATTCAAAAAAGGCAATACAGGCACAGGATCTGCGTAATTCAGATACGATACTGCAATCCATTTGGTCCATTGATCGAGAATAATCGCAACAATAGACAAGCCCACCCACCATAAATTATGTAGATAGAACTGGAATAAGCCCTTTTTGTGTTGTGGATTAGGCATATTTTCTCTCTTCGCCTTGACCTGTTGGTAGATTGATAATACAACGTGAGCACAAACCTGGATGTGCAGAATGTGTATTCACATCAGGGAGTACATGCCAGCAACGTACGCATTTTTCGCCATCTGCTGCAGAAACTTTCACGTTAAAGCCATCTAAATCAGAGGCTTCGCCTTGTGCAGCATCAAAGCCATTCACAATCACTTGTGAGGTAATCAGGACAAAACGTAGCTCATCGCCTAGTTTATCCAATACGGCTTTGAGTTCGTCATTGGCCCAAAGTTCAACTTTGGCAGACAGGTTGGAACCGACAGTTTTGGCGGTACGTGCAGCTTCAATGAATTTATTGACAGCAGATTTAACAGCAATCAAAGTTTGCCATTGCGCTTCTGCTAGGATATTGGCTTCAGAAGCCACTGGAATCTCATACCACTCTGCAGTGAACACGTATTTTTCTGATTGCTCAGGGATGAGCGGCCATGCTTCTTGTGCCGTAAAGCTTAAGATTGGCGCCATCCAACGAACGAAAGCCTGAACCAAGTGATACAAAGCAGTTTGTGCAGAATGACGTGCTTGCGAGTCCGCTTTGGTGGTGTACTGACGGTCTTTGATGATGTCGAGGTAGAAACCACCCAAGTCATTAATACAGAAATTGGTCAGTGCGCTGGTCACGATATGGAAGTTCATATCTTCATAGGCTTGCTGAATAGTTTTCTGTACTTCTGCGGCACGTTGCAGGATGTATTGATCTAAAGCAATCAATTGATCAACAGGAAGCGCATCTGTTGACGGTTTAAAGCCATTTAGGTTGGCCAACAAGAAACGCAAGGTGTTACGGATACGACGATACCCGTCAGAGGCACGGCTAAAGATTTCCTTACCTGCGGTCATTTCATAGCGGTAATCCGCCGATGCAATCCAGAAGCGTAAACCGTCTGCACCCATGTCTTTAATAATGTCTTGTGGGGTAATGATGTTACCCAACGATTTCGACATTTTGCGACCTTTTTCATCGACCACAAAGCCGTGGGTTAACAAGCCTTTGTATGGTGCGCGTTCATTGATTGCAATCGAGGTGAGTAATGAAGATTGGAACCAACCACGGTGTTGGTCTGAACCTTCAAGATACAAATCGGCTGGGTCTTGCAGCTCTTCACGCTCACGTAGAACCGCATAGTGCGTCGTACCTGAGTCGAACCAAACGTCTAAGGTGTCGCGTACTGCATTGTAGTGCTCGGCATCATCGCCAATGAAGTCTTTAGCTTCACGGTTATACCAACCATCAATCCCTTCTTGTTCGATCAGTTTCGCAACTTCTTCAATCAATTCAGGGGTGCGTGGGTGCAATTCATTGGTGTCTTTATGCACGAAGAATGGAATTGGTACACCCCATGTACGTTGACGAGAAATACACCAATCTGGGCGACCTTCAATCATCGCTTGGATACGGTTTTTACCCCAATCTGGTACAAAGCTGATCTCATTTTCAATTGCATTGAGTGCGCCTTGACGTAAACCTTTGGCATCCATGCTGATAAACCATTGTGGTGTAGCACGGAAAATAATTGGAGTTTTATGGCGCCAGCAGTGTGGATAGCTATGTTTGATTGGGTGATGTGCCCAAAGCTTATTGTTTTCTGCCAAAGTCGCAATAATTTGTGGATTGGCTTTGTAGATGTGTTCGCCTGCAAAGATTGGTGCAGTAGGTAAATATACGCCATTGCCACCAACAGGATTGTCAACTTTTAGGTTGTATTGTAGGCCAACTTTATAGTCGTCCACACCATGTCCAGGCGCGGTATGTACTGCACCTGTACCGCTTGTTGCGGTCACGTGTTCACCTAAAATCACAGGCACTTGACGTGCTTGAATCAGTGGATGTTGCAAGATCAGGTTTTCGAGTTTGTCACCTGTAAAGTCCGCCAACACTTCATAGCTGCTAAAACCATAGCGTTCAGTCGCTGACTGTACCAATTCTTTGGCCAAAATAAAGTTTTGTGGTGCTTTGTCATCGGCACGTGCTTTCACCAATTGGTATTCAATTTCGGCATGCAATGCAACGGCTTGGTTAGCAGGCAAAGTCCACGGTGTGGTCGTCCAAATCACAATGTCAGTAGCATCATTGATTTGCACACCCAAACGTGCAGATAAATCGGCTAAATCGACCACAGCAAAACCAACATCAATTGCATCGGATTTTTTATCTTCATATTCAACTTCGGCTTCTGCCAATGCAGAACCACAGTCCAAACACCAGTTTACAGGTTTAAGACCTGGTTCAATATGACCTGCTTTGGCAATTGCACCCAATGAACGCACGATGTCGGCTTCTTGCTTGAAGTTCATGGTGAGGTAAGGGTTGTCCCAATCACCAAATACGCCCATACGCACGAAGTCTTTTTTCTGTAATTCGACTTGGGTGTAAGCATATTCGCGGCAGGCTTTACGGAAAGTCGAAGCATCGACTTTAACGCCCACCTTACCCACTTTTTCTTCTACTTTAAGTTCAATTGGTAAACCGTGACAATCCCAACCTGGAACATAAGGGGCATCATAGCCATCCATGACACGGCTTTTAATGATGATGTCTTTTAGGACTTTATTGACCGCGTGACCCAAGTGGATTTGACCATTGGCGTATGGAGGGCCATCGTGAAGCACATATTTCTTCTTGCCAATACGCGATGCACGAATCTGCTGATAAATGTTGTCGGCATACCACTCTTCTAACCATTTCGCTTCACGTACTGCGAGATTTGCTTTCATTGCAAATTCAGTACCTGGGAGGTTTAGCGTGGCTTTATAATCCACTGCATTTTCAGGAGTTTGCTTATCGCTCATGCAAGTTGTCTTCCAGTTGAATCAGCCCATGGACTGACGCGTTTTACATTAAATATTTAGGGTAAATTAAAAAGGGAAACTTGGATGATCTTGTCGAAATTCAAGAAGTTTTTCAACATCATCATCAATTCCCGCTTTGAGTGCTTCAAGCGAAGGGTAATTTTTTTCGCCATGTAAATAGTTTAAAAATGTGACCCGCATTAATAAGCCATACAGATTAGCAGAAACATTGGGGAAATGTACTTCTAATCGCCATTCGGGATGTTCTTGCTTGATGGCAGGTCGCGTTCCGACATGCCCTGCACCAAATAAACTGTTTGGGCTGTAGCCTACAACACCTGTTTTGCTAGGATGTGCATTGCTGACTGTGTCGGTTAAGGAAGTGGTTTCACAGACCACTTCAACACCATAAATACCGTTCAAACAAGGTTTATAACGGTTTAAACGTACGTTAATGGTGGGGAAATCTAGGGTACGACCAATTTGATCGCCATATTGTACGCGCCCCGTAATACTATAAGGACGTCCGAGCAATTGGGCAGCGAGTGCCAAGTCACCTGCTTGTAGGGTTTGGCGAATACGTGTGGAGCTGACCCGTTCACCCGATAAATTTACTGTGCTTAAATTGGTAACCTGAAAGCCATAGTTGCGCAAAAAGTCACTATTGCCTTGGCGATTTTTTCCAAAATGGAAGTCATCACCCAAGACCAAATGCGAGGCATTCAGGGTCTCTTTTAAAAGTTTTGCAAAGGCTTCGGCACTTAAACTGCGGAAATGATTGTCAAATTTGGCCACGGCAATGTAGTCGATACCCAATTCGGTCAAATACTCGACTTTTTCCCGTAAAGAGCTGATGCGTGGTGGTGCATCGTAGCCTTTAAAAAACTCCAGTGGTTGAGGTTCAAACAACATCACCACGGTTTTGAGCTGTTGCGCTGCAGCCACTGCTTTGAGCTGTTGAATCATCGCCTGATGACCGACATGCACACCATCAAAATTGCCAATGGTTACGGCAGTTTGGGCGAGGTCAGTGGTAGAAGATAAAGCATTCAGGCGGAGCAGCTGCATGATCGGATGAAAGTTGAAAATTTGTAAGGGTTATATATTGCCATATTCTCGCGCTTTCGTCTTGCTGTTGTGTTTTTAACCTGAAAAATTATCTGAAAATTAGGAAAAATCCGACAATTTAATCTGCAAAGCGCAATGGGGTTTGCACCGCATTCAAATTTCTTTTCTAATGTGCCGAGTTTAATGATCTGCAAGAGTAAAAAATGGTGAATTCTGATTTCGCTTTAATTATGGCATTGCCCAGTGAATCTCAGGGTTTGTTTGAGCAGGCAGGGATTCAGGTGCATTACAGTGGCATTGGTAAGGTCAATGCTGCGTTTAAAGCCTTTGAAGTGATTCAAGAGACAGGTTGTAAAACTTTATTGAATTTAGGCACCGCTGGCAGCTCATATTTTGATGCACATGCTTTGGTAGAAGTCTGTCAGTTTGTGCAGCGTGATATGGATGTTTCACCGTTGGGTTTTCAGGTGGGAGTCACGCCAATGGATCAGGAATATCCTGCAGAAATTCATTTGCAACGGTATTTTGAGCATTTGCCGAGTGGTGTTTGTGGCACGGGAGATAGCTTTGAAACGGGGACGCCGAAAGTGCCATGTCAGTTGGTCGATATGGAAGGCTATGCCATCGCCAAAGTCTGTAAAAAATTAGGGGTACGCATGTTGTCGGTCAAATATATTACCGATGGCGCCAATGATACAGCGCATTTAGATTGGGAAGAAAACTTGTTGTTGGGTGCGCAAAAACTATTGTCTTTGTATCAGGGTCTTAAATAATATCGTTGCAAAAACGCCACGACCCTAGTCATAACTAGGGTCGTGAGTAAAAGTGCATATCTTAGTTAGTGCTGCGCAATTAATCTTCTGATTCTTGTTTAGGTGCGGCAGTATTCACAGCAGCTTGGGGTGCATCCACTTCGTCCTGACGCGGCATAATACCGTAGAGCATCATGTGAACCGTATGTTGCAAGACACGTTGCAACATGCTGCGGTTGCGCAGGGTTTTACCTGTCACCATTTCCATTTGCGTTGCAAAGTCGGCATAGTTTTGAGTAATCGCCCAAATATTCAAAATAAGCAATTCAGGATCAATCTGTTTAGACAGTTTGCCTTGCTCTTGCCACATGGTAATGACTTTGGCTTTGCGTTTGACTAGTTTTTTCAGAGGACCTTTTAAAATTTCGTGAATATGTGGTGCCCCTTGAATCACTTCTAATGCGAATAGACGTGATGCTTTGGGTTGAGTACGTGAAACCTCAATTTTTTGCAGCAGATAATTGGTGATTGCTTCATCAGGCTCGAGTTCAGCTTCGAGCATTTGCAAAGGTGCTAGCCATTTTTGCAGTACTGTGGTCAGCACTTCAACATATAAGGCTTCTTTGTTTTCATAATAATAGAAAATATTCGACTTATGCATCTCTGCAATTTGTGCGATTTCGTCCAAACTCGCGCCACTAAATCCGTATAAAGAAAATACGTCGAGCGCGGCATTGAGAAGCTGATGGCGTTTTTGTGTACTCTTTTTTTGTTCCATTCGTAATTTTAAAACAATGAAAAAAAGGAATTATTTATTGTACGGCAAATCATAAGGCTTGTGCATCTTTTAAAGATGTATTTGTAGAATATTTTTAGTCTATTCTGTAGTTTAGCTCTTCAATCCGTGAAAGGTATGAGTCGGATAGCGGAGTTTATTTCGTGATATTTTTTGACTAAATGATGGGCGATTTTTGATTTTATTTATAAATGGTAAAAGTAAGGTTTTTTTCTGCCTTGTATCAAATTTATCTAAAAAAACTAAGCAGTGGTGTGAGTGCTGCCAATTTTGATCATCCCTACACTGTCGTGCTGACTTGATTTAATCGGCAGCATGTTCCACGTGAAACATCTTTGGGTTTTGGTTATGCTGTGTCATTAAACGTGCAAAAAAAATCTCACTTAGAGCCGTTTTTTACAAACAATTGAGTTGCGTTGATAGTTATATAAAGCCTGACGTGCATCGGGTAAATCATCAACACTGGCAGGTGCAAAACCCTGTTCTAAAAACCAGTGTGCGGTGCGGGTGGTTAAAATAAATAATTGCTGAATGCCCATGGCTTTGGCTTTATCTTCTAAATAATCCAAAATTTGGCGACCACGGTTCGATTTACGATAAGCAGGATGTACCGCAACACAGGCAATTTCAGCAGACTTGAGTTCATGACCTGTGGTCGGAATTGGATATAGCGCAGCACAGGCGAGAATCATGCCGTCACGTTCAATCACTGCAAATTGGCCAATTTCATTTTCCAGACGTTCACGTGAACGATAAACCAGCACACCTTCTTCTTCTAAAGGACGTAATAAACGAATTAAACCGCCTACATCCTGAATATTGGCCATGCGGACTTCTTCATAGTGTGCATCACTCACCATTGTCCCTGAACCATCGCGGGTAAACAGTTCTTCGAGTAAAGCCCCATCGTAAGCATAAGAAATCAAATGCACACGATGAACGCCGTTGAGTGAAGCTTCTTGTGCTGCATTTAAATGTAAAGCCAGTTCAGGCTGATGTCGCTGAGCATCTTCAATATAGGGATTTAAATGTTGAGGATGAACTTCCCGTTGCAATTGACCTTCGGCATTTTGTAAGCCGTGCTGCGCGCCTAAGAAAATCAGTTTGTCGGCTTTTAATTGAATGGCAGTTTTAGTCGCCACTTCTTCGGCTAACAAGTTAAATACTTCACCTGTGCTGGAATAACCTGTCGGACCGAGTAACACAATATTATAATTTTCTAAATGGCGTTGAATGGCATCTGCATCTACCGTGCGGACTTCGCCAGTCAGTTGATAATCGACCCCATCACGAATACCATACGGTTTGGCGGTAATAAAATTGCCCGAAACCACATCAATCCGTGCGCCGTACATCGGGGAGTTCGCTAGCCCCATCGACAATAAAGCTTCAATTTGCAGGCGAATTGAACCAACAGCATTCATGACACAAGATAAAGACTCACGCGTGGTGACACGACGTTGCAAATGAAACGGTGTATCAATTTGGCTGGATTCTAAGTTTTGATTAATTTGTGGACGCGCACCATGTACCAAAATTAAACGAATACCAAGCGAGTGCAGCAGGGCAATATCATGAATAATGTGCTGAAAGTTTTCATGCAAAACTGCTTCGCCATCGAACATAATGACAAAGGTTTTATTGCGGTGAGCATTGATATAAGGCGCAGAATGTCTAAACCAATGCACATATTGTAAGGTTGTGCTGTGCGGGTTTTCAGTCGGAGTCATTCGTTGGCCTGCTGTAATGGTCGATGGTGCTGTCTTTGATTCTAATCAAAAAATTCTATAGCGGAAGTCTAAATATAAAAAAACACCTGAATGGTGCTTCAGGTGTTGTGGAGAAATGCTATTTTTCAGCTCAGGCTGAACGGTTTTAGCCAATAATACGAATAATACGCTGGGTACGTTCATTAATCAGGACATAGTCACCGTTGACTTTATACCACTGCTGAAAGCGCCCTGTGTTAGGTAAACGACGTGCTTCACGATCACTGACTTTGTAGCGGTTCGCGTCATATCCACGTGGAAGGTTTTGCCCTACACGCCAGTCGCGACTTGGATTTACACGTTTTTGATCATAACGCTTTTGTTCCCACTGTGTAGGATGACGTGGATTGTCCCAATGCTTGTCCTGATGTTTGTAGCCAGCATTTGCTTGATGACGACGATCATCATAATGATGGTCGGGTGCTGCTATAGCCGATGTTGCCATGATTGCGCTTAAAGACAGTGCTAAGGTGCTGAGTAATTTTTTCATGCGACTTACCTTCAGTTTTAAATATGGGGTAGATGTGTCCAAATTAATCAAATACTCAAGATAAACGATGGTGGAAATAGAGGTGAATTGTGAATTTTATGGAGAAAACAAGGAGAGCCTACGCAGGACATTATCCTATAAAAAAGCCCAAAGAGGTCTTTGGGCTATGTATTTAGCTATTGTGTAGCGAGTAGATCTATAAACCTGCGATACGTAAAATATGGTGATTTTCGACATCGACCAAAATGTAGTCTTGGTTAATTTTGTACCATTGCTGTTTGCGTTCAGGGCGGGGCAAGTTATGTTCCTGATAATCGACTTTATAACCATTGCCACGATAATGCTGCGGCATGACATAACCCGTTTGCCATTTATGTTGCTGTAGACGTTTCACACCACGTTCTTCACGCATGCGGCGTTTGTCTTGCATGCGCTCTTCAAAATCACCACGAAATTCACGTTTATTGTGTGCTTGGTTACGAGGATGGTCAGCAGAGTCTCGATCAAATTGAGGAGCGGCAGTTGCAAAATTGCTGCTTAGTAAAGCACTGAAAGACATTGCCAGAACTGTCAAAATCTTTTTCATCTAAACCCCTCATTCTCTCATCTTCATATCACAGTTCATACTTTAACCATTAAATGCAGAGAAACTGTGAAGAAAGCACATGAATTTTTTAAATACGCATCTGCAGGATGCAGCGCGGCATTGATTCTATTATGCGACAAAATACGAAATTTGCAGCAAGTATTGCTCAGAAAATAGGGGCAGGATGATTTTGTTGTGCTAAGGAAAGGATGAGGCATCACCATAGCAGCGTACGGCTATGGTCTGCTCTAGTTCCAATGTTCAGTTAAGCCTTGTAAGGATTGCACAGCAATGGCAATACTTTCGGCTGTTTCACGATCATCTAAAGCCACAATTAAATGCTGACCTAATTGTAAGTTTTCAATACTTTGAATCACGGCAGTTTTACGTTGAATATCAGTCATCACAATTTACCTAATGCTTGTTGGGGAGATGCATCAAGCATAGGTGATTTATATTGATTTGAAAAACCGTATAATTTTATGAAAACAATCTGATAAAACGATTTGTTCCGCCGTTGCCGTGATTTTTGCTTAATAGGCGTAGTTTAAATCGGTGTAGTCGGTCAGTGATTTTTGAATATGTGCATTGATAAATTCACGCACATCTTCAGTACTCATTGGTGTACCTTGTTTGGTAATCACGTGTTCAATTTCAGGTTGCCCTTCAATTTTAATACGATAAACAAAGTTTTTAACCACTTTGTAGGCATTGTCCAATTTCTCAATGCCTGTAACATAGTAGTAAGCATGTTCAAAATTAAGATCGGTATGTGAAAACACAAACTGATCAAACAGTTTGATTTTCTGACCGTTGTCGAGTGCCTGAATGTCATCTACGATGCTGGCTTCAAACTTCATGCCATATTTTTCAGAAATAGGCTGACCATCAATGAATAAAGACACCATACCATCTTCAAGTGGTGTCACTGTGATGTTGTTTAATTCAGTCATGTTGCTCTCTGCATCGTTGAGGTTGAATGGAAATGTGGAAGCATGGCAATCAGGCTTTGTGCTGTCAAAATAGGCAGGATAAAAACCTCAAAATGCTTGTGTGATGCCATTTTACCGCAAATCAATGTGCAAATATTGGCAATATGCTAGGTTAAGTCCATAAAAAAGGAAGCACGCGCTTCCTTTCTTAGAATCAAATGACAGGACTAATCCTGTGCATCAATACTTTGACCATTCATGTGCAAGCTGTCATCGCCCATTAAATATAAATAGGCCGGCATGATGGCATCGGGTGTAGGTAAAGTTTTTGGATCTTCATTTGGATAGGCTTTGGCGCGCATGGCCGTGCGGGTCGCGCCCGGGTTAATGCAGTTGTAGCGAATATTTGGATGCACGTTTTCTTTGGCAAATAATTGACTCACTGCTTCAATTGCAATTTTAGACACCGAATAAGCACCCCAGCGTTCACGTGATTCACGACCTACACCAGAACTGGCAAACACCACTGAAGCATGTTCCGATTTTGCCAAAAGCGGCAATAATTCCTGAGTGAGTACAAATGGCGCACGTAAATTCACGGCCATGACATCATCCCAAACATCGGCAGGGTAATTTGCCAACTCAGTCCGTTCACCCAAAATGCCCGCATTATGCAAAATACCATCCAAACGTCCGAATTGTTTGTCTAGGGTATCGACTAATAATTCATAATCTCGCGGTGAAGCACTCGAAAGCTGTAGTGGCAAAATTGCAGGTTGCGGTGCGCCTAAACTTTCAATTTCGTCATAAATGACTTCAAGTTTATTGAGAGTACGACCATGCAGTACCACGGTTGCTCCATGTAGTGCATAACTGAGGGCAGCCGCTCGTCCAATACCATCACCCGCACCTGTAATGAGGATAATACGATCTTTGAGAAGATCGGGGCGAGGTTGATATTCTGAATATTTCATGGGCTCCCTCCTGTTCATTTCTGATTGCTTATGGGCTGAGTTTCATGTCATCGCTTTGCAGGATTGATTCAAGCAATGGTGCTGCAGTTTTGCGAGCTAACCTGTAACACCATTTTGTTTAAAACCGTATGTAATTCAGTCACTGAATCTACTATACAATCTGCTTGCCATGCTGTTAAGTCATCTTTGTGTTGTAACGGTAAATAACCGTAAGCGGCTAAAATCGTATACATATTGGCATTGCGGCCTGCATCGATATCACGTGGATGGTCACCTACATAAATACAATCTTCTGGGGCAACTTCAATCTGTTTGGCCGCCAAATACATAGGTTCTGGGTCTGGTTTGGTACGGCTAACATCTTCAGGGCAGACCAAAACGGCACAGCGTTCAGTTAAATTCAGTGCTTTGAGCAGCGCTTCGCTAAGCCAACGCGGTTTATTGGTCACAATGCCCCACGGAATTTGACGCTGTTCTAACGCTTCAAGCAGGGGATACATGCCTTCAAACAGATCAGTTTCGACTGCAATATCTGCGCCGTACAGGTCTAAAAAACGCTGTCGATGGGCCAGAAATACAGGGTCATCTACATCAAGTTCTGGGTAGACCAGTTTGACCATTGCCCGTGCACCTTCAGATACCTGTGTGCGAATGGCGTCTGCTGCCACAATCTCACAGCCTTTATCGCGGCACATGTCTTGAATGATGCGAATAAAATCTGCAGCGGTATCAATTAAGGTGCCATCGAGGTCAAATAAAACCGCCTTCATTTTGTTGCCTCGTTGACCGTATAGACCATGTAGTTCACATCCACATTTGGTGCTAACCAATAGCGCTTGGTGAGCGGGTTGTAGTGTAAGCCCGTCATATTTTTTAGTTTTAAGCCTGCTTGGCGGATGTCATGCGCCAATTCAGATGGTTTAATAAATTTATGATAATCGTGTGTGCCTTTGGCCAGCATGCGCAGCACGTATTCTGCCCCAATAATGGCAAATAGGTATGATTTAGGGTTGCGGTTAATGGTCGAGAAAAATACATGACCACCTGGCTTGACCAGTTTTTGACAGGCTTGAATAATTGAGGCAGGGTCGGGTACGTGCTCTAACATTTCCATGCAAGTCACCACGTCGTATTGACCAGCTTGCTCATTAGCCAGTTGTTCAACAGGAATTTGGCGATATTCAATATTGTGTACGCCTTCTTGTTCTGCATGCAGGCGTGCCACGTTTAAAGGTGCCTCGCCCATATCAATTCCAAGCACATTGGCACCGCGACGCGCCATGCTTTCAGCCAAAATACCACCACCGCAGCCGACATCTAGTACTTTTTTGCCTGCCAAGCCGCCTGCGTGTTCATCAATCCAGTTTAAGCGTAATGGATTAATCATGTGCAGAGGGCGGAACTCGGAATGCTGATCCCACCATATGGCAGCAAATGCTTCAAATTTGGCAATTTCTTGTGGATCAACATTCAAATGCGACATGGGTGTCACCTCAATTTAATCGTGATGATAGTAAAAATATGTATAAATCCTAGTGTAGCGTTAATTCTAAAAAAAGCGATAAAAGCTGTAAAAAAGTTCACAGAAGGAAAACGAAATCGGCATAATTGATTTATAGTGTTGCCATACACTAAACAGAATGATTTAGAGGATTATAAACGCAATGAAAAAATTCCTTTTAGGTAGTTTGGCAACTGCCATCTTTGCTATTTCTGGTAGCACTATGGCGGCAAATTTTGTAGCAGGTAAAGATTATAGCGTTGTCGCTAACCCAGGTAAGATCGATGTACCGGGTAAAATTGAAGTGCGTGAGTTCTTTTGGTATGGCTGTGGTCACTGCTTTACTTTAGAACCATATATGCAAACATGGTTACGCCAGTTACCTAAAGATGTGAATTTTGTGCGTACCCCTGCGGCCATGAACCCTGTTTGGGAAATGAATGCACGTGGTTATTATGTGTCTGAAGCTTTGGGTGTGCGTAAGAAAACTCACTTGCCACTTTTCCATGCCATTCATGACAAAGGTCAGCAAATTTTTGACCAGCAATCACAAGCTAAATTCTTTGTGAAATATGGTGTACCTGAAGCGAAATTTAACAGTATGTTTAACTCGTTTGCGATCACCTCTAAAATTTCACAAGCCAAACAATTGGCGCGTCAGTACCAATTGACAGGCGTACCTGCGGTGGTGGTGAATGGTAAATATATCGTGCAAGGCGATAACGGCAAAGTGATTCAAGTAGTCAACTACTTGGTTGATCAAGAGCGTAAAGCCAAGAAATAAGCAGATGCAATAACAAGATGATGTGATGCTGAATCGGCAGCGCATCGCTAAAACCGCAATGATTGTAATGTCATTGCGGTTTTTTAATGCAGGTTAAAAGCCTGTTGTATGTTTAATCTGCAACAGGCTGTGGACGTTGCCAGTGATAAACGCCGCGAAATAATAAATGTACTTGGGTAATGGTTTGTTGAATAAAACGCTGCTGTTGTTCTGGTAGCTTTTCGGCTTCAAATTGGCGTTCTAAACCAATCCAGCTCATTGCCCAATTTAACAATAAATTAATTAAAATATTGGCCAAAATGTGCAAGTCTTCAGCATGTTGAAAATGTTGTACGCTTTCGACCCGTTGTAATTCATTGGCTAAATCTTCAATTAAAAAATCAATTTCACGGGCGATGGCTTGGCGTAAAACAGCGGAACCGCCCCAGCGTTCGGAAATTAAAAAAATCCATTGTTGTGGGTGATGATAGACCGATTTAAAAAACAGGGTCAGTGCCGTTTCGGTCTGTGCATCGGGTTGGTATAAATAGTCTTGACCCAATTGATTTAAAATCCCTTTAATGTGCAAGGCAACCTGATCGACCAAATCTAGCCCCAATTCATCCATGTCTTGAAAATGCCGATAAAACGCGGTGGGCACGAGACCAATCTGTCGTGAAATTTCCCTTAAGCTAATGCTACTAAATGCACGCCCTGCGCTGCTGAGGTGTAGCACTGCATCAAAAATTGCCTGACGACTTTGTTGTTTTCGTTCTTCCCGAATCGACATTGTATTTCCTGATTCTGCAAGTGCCACGCAGTCTAACAAAAACCTGTGTTTCAGGATAATACTAAAAGATGAATGAAGCTACCTTATAAAATACAGCTAAAATTTACCGAAACAGAACACGACAAGCTTTGGATCAGCGACCTGCGCGGTGGCATCTGTTATACTTGCGGGCAATTTATTTGAGTCAAAAATAGGACACATTATGCGTATTGACCAACGAGCTTTAGATCAATTACGTGAGGTAAAAATTACCCGTAACTATACTCGCTATGCTGAAGGTTCAGTGTTGGTAGAGTTTGGTCATACCAAAGTTTTGTGTACTGCAAGTATTGATAACTCTGTACCTCGTTTTTTAAAAGGGCAGGGACAAGGTTGGGTAACTGCAGAATATGGCATGTTGCCACGTTCAACGCATACCCGTAGTGACCGTGAAGCGGCACGTGGTAAACAAAGCGGGCGTACACAGGAAATTCAGCGCTTAATTGGTCGTAGCTTACGTGCTATGGTCGATTTGAAAAAATTGGGCGAAAACACCATTACTATTGACTGCGATGTGATTCAGGCCGATGGTGGTACGCGTACGGCAGCCATTACAGGTGCAGCAGTGGCGTTGATTGATGCCATGAATGTGTTGCTAGAAAAGAAAAAAATTAAGCATGATCCATTAAAGGGTTTGGTGGCTGCAATTTCTGTGGGCATGTACCAAGACCAAGTGTTATTGGATTTGTGCTATGAAGAAGATTCAAATTGCCAGACAGATTTAAACGTGGTGATGACCCAAGCAGGTGAATTTATTGAAATTCAGGGTACTGCTGAAGATAAGCCGTTTAATCGTGTGCAATGTAATGCCATGTTGGAAATGGCAGAAAAAGGCATTCAGGAATTGGTGAAAAAACAGCAGCAGGCTTTGGGCTGGTAAGCCAAGTTTTCTAAGATTGCAGCACTGTTCAAAACGCATCTTCGGATGCGTTTTTTTATGGATGACGCGTGGATTGCGATAGGAGGCATGAAGCAAAAAGCTACAATATTGCAGGATGCGTTCTTTTAAGATGGAAAACTGTATGCAAAGAGCTTGAATGAAAAGAGGAGGAAAGCATGAAACTATTGATTATTTTAATGTCTGCCATGATGTTGTTTTTAACTGCATGTGATTCACGTACTGAGCGTGAAAATGAAGACAATCGTAGTGTACTCGGTCAAGCTTCTGACAACGACAACGACAACGACAACGACAACGACAACGACAACGACAACGACAACGACAACGACAACGACAACGACAACAAGGACGATGATTAAATTCAAAATTGAGGCATAAAAAAAGGAGGCTCATTTGCCTCCTTAAAATCAATTTTTGGAAAAAATTAAGGGTGCAGATTGCACCCTTAATTTTAAAAGTAATCGTTTACGCATTAAAACGCATTGATAAATCCACAGCTTTGACATCTTTGGTTAAAACACCCATCGAAATATAATCTACGCCTGTACTAGCCACTTCACGTAAATTTTCAATGGTGATGTTGCCCGACGCTTCAAGTTTGCAGCGACCTGCTACATGCTTGACCGCCTCAATCATTTGTTGCTGGCTAAAGTTATCCAACATTACAATATCAGCATTGGCTTCAAGGGCTTGATTCAGTTCATCCCAAGTTTCCACTTCAACTTCTACAGGTTTGCCCGGGGCAATGGCATGTGCTTTGGCAATCGCCTGAGTAATGCCACCTGCTGCCATAATGTGATTTTCTTTAATCAAAAAGGCATCAAACAAACCTAAACGATGGTTTTGTCCACCACCGACCGAGACAGCATATTTTTGTGCAATGCGTAAACCCGGTAAGGTTTTACGGGTATCTAGCAGTTTGGTGTTTAAGCCTTCGAGTTGTTGTACATAGGCTGCGGTTTTGGTCGCAACAGCAGACAGGGTTTGCACAAAATTCAGCGCAGGGCGTTCTACGGTTAACAGGCTGCGTGCAGAACCTGCCAATTTCAAAAAGGCTTCATTGGCAGCAACATGGTCGCCATCATTTTTTAACCACGTGACTTGCACATTGGCATCGTATGCTTGAATCAGGGCATTTACCCACGGTTGACCTGCCAAAATCATATCTTCACGGCTAATAATCGTAGCAGTGGCCTGCTCATCTTCAGGGGTCAATAATGCGGTAATATCACCATCGCCAATATCTTCTTGCAAGGCTTGCTGAATATTGATTCGGATGGATTGTTCAAGCAAAGCTGGAGAGATGCTCATAAGATTTTCCGTGTCGATCTTGCCCATGAAAATTGCGCGTTATATTAACACTGTTCTGCGTCTGGATGTGTTTTTTAGCCACGTTCGGGTGTAATTTAAGATGTTCATTGTCACGTGTTGGCATTAAACTGAAATTTCTGTTCTAGTTTTCTATTCTAATGGTTTGGGGATTGCCTTATGCAGCATGTGCCGTCGTTTCAGGTGGTTGAGGGTCAATTACAAGGGGCAAGACAAGTCCCATCTCCGAATTTCAACGCCCGTCCGACAGACCAAGAGATTCAATTGCTGGTCATTCACAATATTAGTTTGCCGCCGTCACAATTTGGTGGCGGTTATATTGTGCAATTTTTTCAGAACCAACTGGATTGGTCGCAGCATCCTTATTTTCAGACCATTCAGGGCATGCAGGTTTCGGCACATTTGCTGATTTTAAGAACAGGCGAGGTGCTGCAATTTGTTAATTTTGCAGATCGGGCGTGGCATGCGGGACGTTCTAGTTATTTGGCACAGCCTGAATGTAATGACTATTCAATTGGGATAGAGTTGGAAGGGAGTGATGACTTGCCTTTTGAAACAGCGCAATATCAGAGTTTGGTGCAGGTGGTACACAGTTTGCAGCAGGCCTATCCGAGTATTCAACAGCATATTGCAGGACATTCTGATATTGCACCGGGACGCAAAACTGATCCGGGGCCGTATTTTGACTGGCAGTATTTTCGTGAACAGTTATCTCAACTTAAAGCTTCGACATCACAGGAAAAATTGATCAATCAATAACAAAACTTTGTTGATGCTTTGATTACAATAGCGACTAAATTTTTAATTGGGTGGTAACGATGGCGCTTTGGCGATCGACCTTTATTGTCAGTGCAATGACCATGCTGTCACGGGTGCTAGGATTAGTCCGTGATGTGGTGTTGTTGAATGTGTTTGGTGCAGGTAAAGATTTCGATACCTTTGTGGTGGCGTTTCGCATTCCGAACTTTTTCAGGCGACTATTTGCTGAAGGGGCATTTTCGCAGGCTTTTATTCCTGTATTGACCGAATATAAAACCAGCCGCACTCATGCCGAAGTACAAATTTTAATTAGTCGGGTTTTTGGCTGCTTAATGACGGTAATGACAGGGCTAACCTTTGCCGCCATGGTGGCTGCGCCTGCGGTGATGTATATCTACGCACCGGGTTTCCATAGCGACCCTGAAAAATTTGCGCTAGCCACCGATATGTTCCGCCTGACCATTCCTTATTTGTTGTTTATGTCGCTGACGGCATTTGCCAGCAGTATTTTGAACAGCTATGGCTCATTTACCACGCCTGCCTTTGCACCTGTATTGCTGAATGTGGCGATGATTGCAGGTGCATTATGGCTTACTCCGTACATGGCAGAGCCGATTATGGCACTGGGTTGGGCGGTGATTATTGCGGGGGCTTTACAACTTGCAATTCAAATTCCTGAATTGTGGCGTAAAAAACTGCTGATTCCACCCAAGGTTGATTTTAAACACGAAGGTGTGGATCGGATTATGAAGCTGATGCTGCCTGCCTTGTTTGGGGTGTCGGTCACGCAAATTAACCTGTTACTCAATACCATTTGGGCCTCTTTTATGCAGGATGGTTCGGTATCTTGGTTGTATAGTGCAGAACGTATGACAGAGTTGCCGCTAGGTTTAATTGGTGTCGCGATTGGTACAGTGATTTTACCGTCACTGTCTGCACGTCATGCAGAACAGAATATGGATAAATTCCGTGGCATGATGGACTGGGCGGCACGGGTGATTATTTTGGTGGGTGTACCTGCCAGTATTGCACTGTTTATGTTGTCTACCCCGATTATTCAGGCCTTGTTTGAGCGTGGTCAGTTTACCTTTCAAGACACTCAAATGACGGCTTTGGCCTTGCAATGTATGAGTGCAGGGGTAATTTCATTCATGTTGATTAAAGTTTTTGCACCAGGCTTTTATGCGCAGCAAGACACCAAAACCCCAGTACGTGTTGGTTTAATGGCCGTAGCAGCCAATGCCATTTTAAACGTGGTGTTCATTGGCTTCTTTAAACTGATTGATTGGGAAGCTGAGCACATGGCATTGGCGTTGGCATCTTCAGGTTCGGCTTTGGTCAATGCTGGCATGCTGTATTTTTATTTGCATCAGCGTAAGATTTTCCGTTTTGGTGCACACTGGAAAAAACTTATTCTGCAATTTTCCGTTGCCAATGCGGTGATGATTGCTGCGTTGTGGTACGCCTTAACTTGGTATAACGGTGATGTATCACAGTGGATGCGTGTCGCTGAAGTGACTGCACTATGTGTGGTAGGGGTACTGGCGTATGCGATTGGTTTATTGGCAACAGGTTTTAGACCACGTCATTTAAAACCATAAATACAGAAATCGCTGTTGAATGCATCCCAAACATCAAAGTAAAAAAATACCGCAATTTAAATTGCGGTATTTTTCTCTCAGCGCTTGATCAAAAGTGTGAGCGGTGATTATTTTAAAATCTCTAAGAGTTCCACATCAAAAATAAGTGTACTGTTTGGCTCAATGGCATCACCTGAGCCAATTTGACCGTAGGCCAATGCAGCAGGAATGAAGAAGCGGTATTTGGCACCGACTTTCATTAGTTGTAAACCTTCTGTCCAGCCCTGAATGACTTGACTCACCTGAAATTCAGCAGCCTGATCACGAGCAATGGAGCTGTCAAATACCGTACCATCAATTAAACGACCTTCATAATGCACTTTAACGGTAGAGGTGGCTTTGGGGGATTTGCCCGAACCCGCTTGTAATACTTGATATTGCAGTCCAGATTTGGTGACTTGGACACCTGCTTTTTTGGCATTTGAGTTTAAAAAGGCTTCTCCAATTTTGGCATTGCTATCGGCTACTTTTTTAAGCTCCATCAGTTGTTTGGCTTCGGCCTGCTTTTTGAATTGAGTCAGCACGCGTGCCATTTCTTCATCACTTAAACTAGCAGTTTGGTCTCGAGTTGCCGTTTCTAAGCCAGCAATAAAGGCTTCGATATCAATATCTTTTAAGGTTTCCGCATTACTGCGCCCCATTAAATAACCAAAGCTATAACCGACCTGATCTGCAACAGGACTTTTATTAGTTACGGTTTTGGCAAAACTGCCATTGCTGAGCAGTGCGATACACACAAGGGCAAGGTGTTTTTTCATTCTTTACGTCCTAAGACCATACAGGAGAGCCAAGCTCTCCTGAAAGGGTGATGTTGTTATTTCACTTCAATCAGTTCAACATCAAAAATTAAAGTGCTGTTGGCAGGAATCATGCCGGGTACACCTTGTTCGCCGTAGCCCAGTTTTGATGGAATATACAACGTAGCTTTACCACCTTCTTTCATCAGCTGTAAACCTTCAGTCCAGCCGGTAATGACTTGATTCAGAGGGAATTCAATTGGCTCACCACGTTGCACTGAGCTGTCAAATACTTTGCCATCGACCAGTTTACCCGTGTAGTGCACTTTCACCACAGAGCTTGCTGTTGGCTGTTTGCCTGTACCTTCTTTAACGACTTGGTACTGTAAGCCAGATGCTGTAGTTTGTACGCCTGCTTTTTTACCATTTTCAGTTAAGAATGAATCACTGGCAGTTTGGGCAGCTTGTGCTTGAGTCGCTTGTTTTTGTTGCAACTCTTGCTGGAACTGTTCATAGGCTTTTTGTAGTTCTTCTTCGGTATAAGCAGGTTGTTTACGCGCATGACCTTCACGTACACCTGTTACAAAGCTGTTGATGTCCAGCTCTGGTGGGGTTTGATGTGCCACTTCATAACCCAAAGCGTAGCTGATTTTTTCAACGGCTGAGGCATTTGCAGACGCCTTAGAAGTCGCAACCGCAGGGTTTTGAGAGGCATAATAAACAGGAACAAGTGCAGCACCGCCTAAAATTACAGCAACAGCGATGGGTAAGGCTTTACTCATAGGTTTTCTCAAATTCATTTTATAGTTAAAAAAGCAGCATTCATCTTAGCAGACTTTTTTACAGACTTTTCTATTTTGATACCTGCGTTGAAGTAGGTATCGATTCAACGTTTTAATATATGCTGCTTACGCAGTTTATTCTATAACAGACTGAATATCTAAAACATTTTTTATACATAAATCTTATCAATTCAGGATTCGCTGTGAGCAATTTAAGAAAATTCTGATTTAGTTTGAGCTGCAGGTAAATTTTTATTGTAATCGTAAAATGATTAAGACAGCGTTCTGTGGGCTTGTCGTCCAATAATTGGATTAACCTTCGGTTCGACCCACTTTTACGAAATATACTCTCATTCGGTAAAATGAAAAGTTGAAAGCATCGCAAGAAAACCATCTTGCGATGCTGTGCTATTACCACTTATTTATTCGCCATATTAGAACTATTCATCCACAGTTGACTTGCGCTGCAAACAAAGCAGTGCTTGTTTTTGCTCAGGTTGTGGATGACACTTCCGAGTATCCTCATGTGATCTAGGTTTTTAGATGAGCGGTTTTACCTAAATAAAGAGAGACATAAATATATTTGACTATCCTGATTTAACTTAAAAATCAGTCAAAGTCGGCCTTTAACACCACCCGATAGCGAACCTTGCCTTGATGCAAATGTTCAATGGCCTGATTGATCTGTGACATTGGAAAAACTTCGACTTGCGGGGCAATCTGTTTGCGTGCTGCAAATTGTAGTAATTGACGCAGAGCTTTTGGTGAACCTGTTGAAGACCCCGTCACTGATTTTGCACCACCAATCAAGCTGCCTGCCTTAATAGGCATGGGTTCCAGCGCTAAACCTAGCATGTGAATAGTGCCATGCGGTGCCAGCGTACTTAAATAAGCATTCCAGTCCAAGCTTACGTTTACCGTACTTAAAATCAGGTCAAACTTGCCACGTTGGGTTTTAAGCGCAGCAGCATCACGGCTGTTCACGACATGGTCTGCACCCATAGCCAATAATTCTGCAGTTTTGTCTGGATTGGAGCTCAACGCTGTAATTTCACAGCCCCATGCTTTTAATAATTTGATGGCGATATGCCCCAAACCGCCAATACCAATCACAGCAACATGATGTACTGCCTGAATTTGATGTTTCAAGATCGGATCAAATACGGTAATTCCACCACAGAGCAAAGGCCCTGCACTGACAGGATCGACCTCATCGGGTAATGGAATGACCCACTGCCAACCTGCACGGACTTTATCGGCAAAACCACCTGCATGTCCCACAATGGTTGCGGTGGTGCCATTGCTGCACAGCACTTGTTCGCCTGCAATACAGGCATCGCAGTGTTGGCAACTGTCTGCAGTCCAGCCAATGCCTACACGTTGCCCCATGGTTAAGCCTTTGGCTTCACTGCCCAATTGAGTAATCGTGCCAATAATTTCATGTCCTGCCACCACAGGATATACTGAGGAATGCCAGTCATTTTGAATGACTGAAAGATCGGAATGGCATAAGCCACAATATTCGACTTTGACTTCTACCTGATGCGCCTGCAGTTCACCCGCATCAAATTGATAGGCTTGCAGGGCTTCACCTGCCTGCATTGCGGCATAGGCTCGAATGGTATTACTCATATTGCACCGTCCTTGTCATAAGGCTGACTGTATTGATTGGTGATCTTGCTATTATGGGTTGAGCAGTTTTGAATACTAAAGCTTGGATGTTGCTTTAAGATGTTGTTTTAAAGTGACAGTGATTTTCATGATCATCGACCATGCCTACAGCTTGCATAAAAGCATAGCAGGTGGTCGGGCCTACAAATTTAAAACCATTTTTCTTTAGGGCTTTCGACATGGCAACACTGGCGTCGGTTTGTGCAGGTGCAAGACGATAGTCAGGCACATCATTCCTAAAAGGTTGTTGAGCGACAAAATCCCAAATCCAAGTCACGACGTTTATATCGGCGTCTTTTAGTTTCTGCCATGCCCGTGCGTTGTCACGAATCGCTTGTAATTTACCTCGATGTCGAATCAATCCAGCATCTTGTAATTTAAGTGCGATATCGTCATCACTGAGGGCTGCAATTTCAGCAATGCTGTATTGGAAAAAATGCTGACGATACGCTTCACGTTTTTTTAATACAGTAATCCAAGACAAGCCCGCTTGCTGTCCTTCTAAACACAGCATTTCAAATAAATGCGCTTCGGTAAATACAGCTCGTCCCCACTCTAAATCATGATAGGCAATATAGAGCGGATCATCGGAACACCAGCCACAGCGCTGTATCGTCATGGGTCATGCTCCTTGTTGAATAGATAGCTGAATATATATAAATGGGAAGGACTTAAAGCTGAAAAGCTGCCCATTGGTTGTTTTGGTTATCCCAGTAATATAGTTCTGCCTGTTGCAGATCGTGAAAGGAAATCCAGTTGTCTTTACCGACTTTATCTGAATAACCTGTGCTGATGAGCAGGGCATCTTCAGTAATTTCCATGACCCAGCCTTGGTGGACTTGTCCTGTCAACACAATTTTTTGTTGATTGCCAGATTCTGCAAATTCCACCAATCGATTTATCAAGGCTTCAGACATGAAATGTTCCTAACAAAATTAACGTAAATAAGGATAAGGGTTGACTGCGCCGCGTCCTTTACCATTTAAATAAAGTCCGTAATGCAAATGTGCGGCAGTGTGTCGGGCGTTGCCTGTATTGCCGACATAGCCAATATGCGTTCCTGCCTTGACATAATCGCCCACGTTTAAACCGCGTTTGTGTCCATCTAAGTGTGCATAATAATGCCAAGTGCCTGCAGGCCCTAATATCCAAATTACTTTACCACCTAAGCGATTATCGCGTAAGTCTGCAATTAAACCTTCTGTGGCGCTATACACTTTGCTGCCTTTCGGAGCAATGATGTCGATGCCTTCATGTAAACGTCCGCGACTACGAGATGCGCCCCAAGTGTCATTCAATTGATTCGCTTTAATGCCCTGTACTGGAATGGGTAAGCGGTTTTTTAAACTCATTTGATTGAGTTTTTGCACCAAGGCAGGCGGGAGTGGGGAGCTGGGACGTTTCGGTGTAGAACTACAGGCCGCAATCAATAAAGTGAAGAGTGATAGGCTTAAAACAGCAATCCATCGAAACATAAGACATCCTTGTAATGGCAGTGAAAAGCAAAAATTTCATTCATCACGATGCTTGACTATGTCACAGATTGATTGCCGAGATCAATTTTTTCATGGCGGTTGGAATGCCTAAATCGCTGGCGTGTTGCGGACTATGCCATTCTCCATTCAGTTCAATTGCCAAGTGTTCTTTTAAATCAGCATCGATCTGAAAACAAAGAGCTTCAAGCTGCCAAGTGAAATGGGTAAAGCTATGCGAAATCTGTGCACGTTGCTTTACGTGTTTAAGGTGCAAGCTTTGACACAGTTGTTCAAAAGCTTTTGCATCTTCAATGACAGGCAAGCACCAGAGTCCACCCCAAAGTCCTGTATTGGGACGTTGTTGCCACAACCATTGATCAGCACATTGCAGCACCAAGACGTGTGCAGCTTTAACAGGCACAGCTTTTTTTGGTTTTTTAAAGGGCAATTCCTGTTCTAAACCTTGTTGATGTGCTTTGCAGTGCTGTTGCATCGGGCAATATAAGCACAGTGGTTTTTTGGGGGTACAAATGGTGGCACCCAAATCCATAATAGCTTGTGTATAGTCGTGATTACGCACATCGGGGCAGAGTTGTTCTGCCAGTTGCCACATGGCACGTTCATGCACAGGTTTAGATAAATCGTCTTCAATAGCAAAAAAACGTGCCAACACCCGTTTGACGTTGCCATCCATAATCACGCCGTATTGGCGTAAACCCAGCGACATCATGGCACCGCCCGTAGAGCGACCAATGCCCGGCAAAGCCATCCACTGCTCCAGTGTGTTTGGAAAATATCCTTGTTGAGCCACAATGGCTGCTGCTTTGTGCAAGTTACGGGCGCGGGCGTAATAGCCTAAACCTGCCCAATATGGTGCAACTTCATCCCAAGTTGCGCGTCCTAAATCTTGCACTGTCGGAAAGCGCTGCAAAAAACGTTCAAAATATTGCAATACGGTTTTGACCTGAGTTTGTTGCAGCATGATTTCAGACACCCACACCGCATAAGGATCATCGGCGACTTGCCACGGCAGGTCATGGCGTCCGTGTTGATCGAACCATGTGAGGAGAGCATCGGAAAATGAAAAAGCAGTCATGCGAACCCAGTTTGTAAAGTAGCGGCTTAGTATAGCCAAACTGGCGTGGGAATTACGTGCATAAAAAAAAGAAGATGAGCTTGCATCTTCTTCTTTAGGTTTTGTTTCACTTAGTTTGGGATAAAACGAGTCGTGGTTTAAATTTGACCGCTCATACCCCAACGGTTATCCAATTTTAAGGTCTGACCTTCGTAGCGTGGAATAATGTGGATGTGTAAATGCTCAGATTTGGCATCAAATACATCGCCATCATTAAAACCCACATGGAAACCTGCAGGTTGATGACGCAATTGCAACTCATTGCGCGCCAATTCTAATAAAGACAATAAACTTTTACGTTCTTTGTCTGTAATGTCAAAAAAAGAGCCGACGTGACGTAGCGGAATGATCACGCAATGTCCTTTAGACAGGGCATTGGGTTCAGGTAAAATTACCCCAAATTCATTTTTTGCCAAAACATCATAATCATCAAAATTGCAATAAGGGCATTGCTCAGTCATTGTTATATCCTCTTCTTTAAAATTTTCTTGGCTTGCGTTGAGTATATGCTGCGAAATTTGAACAGCAGATTAATCTGCTAAACGACGATCCAATACTTCATACATGGCAGCTAAACCTTGTTGCTCTGCCGATGCGTTGTAGCCTAAATCGACCCCATTGGCTTTGGCACGTTCATCGGCTTGAGGGTTACTAAAGCCGTGTTTGGCATCTTCAAAAATAATCACTTCATGCTCTACTTGAGCCGCGTGCATTTCTTCACGGAAACTTGCGACGTCGTCTAAAGTTACCATGCTGTCCAGTTCACCATGCAACACCAAAATCTCAGCTTGAACCTGACCTTGTTGTGCGGGGGCTTTCGGGCTGAGGTTGGCGTGGAAGGTCACCACGGCTTTTAATGCTGCGCCAGAACGAGCCAAATCCAGTACAACTTTGCCGCCATAACAGAAACCAATTGCAGCGAGTTTATCGCGATTTACTTCAGGTTGGGCTGCTAAAGTGTCCAAAGCTGCAGACGCACGAGTCACAATTGTGTCGGCATCTGCAAAAGTTTGCATCATCCATTCATTGGCTTGGGCTGCGGTGGTGGTGACTTTTTTATCGCCATACATATCAATCGCTAAGGCTGCAAAACCATGTTCAGCCAATTCACGCGCGCGTTGTTCGGTATATTCGTTACGTCCCCACCATTCAGGTGCGACAATCACCCCCGCGACAGCTTGAGCTGCTTCTGGTGCAGCAAAATAACCGATCAGTTTGCTGCCATCTGCAGCCGTATATTCAATTTCGCGAGTTTTGATTGCTAAAGCCATGTCTTATCCCTTATCGTTTTCAATGCCATGATTAAAGCATAATAATATGGCACGCATTTTTAAAAACAGGGCAAATACTGCCTATAAATGTGAGAAAATATTTTAAAAACGCCCCAATTGCCATCTGTTGCGTAAAAAGCACATATAAAAAAAGAAGGAATCAATCCTTCTTTTTTTAACAAATTTACAAGTCTATAGACGAGATCACTAGACTTTGCCGCGAGAGAGGAAACCAACAATTGCTAAAATCACAGCAATCACCAATAAAATAATGGCAAAGTCTTTGGATAAACCTGCGACACCACCAAAACCAAGTAAACTCGCGATTAACGCAATCACTGCGAAGATTATAGCCCAACGAAACATAATTGTTCTCCATGTGTTTTTATAGCTTCTGGATTTAGTATAGGGGGCTGAACGCAGCACACTGTTTTGTTTTTGTGTATTAAATGTTCAGTTGTTTGAGTTAAGTGTTTGATTCATTTAAAGACTAAACAAAAGCAACAAGTTGAAACAAGGCTGTTATAATGACGCAGTTTTGTTATTTTCTGTGCGCTATGTCTGATCAATTACGACCTGAATTTTGGAAAAACTATCCGCTGAATGCCTTAAATACTGCGGAATGGGAAGCCTTATGCGATGGTTGCGGTTTATGCTGTTTGGTCAAACTAGAAGATGAAGACACGCAAGAAATGGCCTATACCAAAGTGGCGTGCAAGTTACTGGACTGTAACACAGCACGTTGTTCAGATTATGCCAATCGCTTTGACTTTGTGCCCGATTGCATTCAACTTTCCCCCGAAAAACTAGAAAAAATTCACTGGTTGCCGCCAAGTTGTGCCTATCGTCGTTTAAAACAGGGCAAAAATTTGCCATCTTGGCATTACTTAAATACGGGCTCACGCCAAAGTGTGATTAAAGCCAAAAAATCTGCGGCAGGGCGTTGTATTTCAGAACTGGATGTTGCAGAAGAAGACATAGAAGATTACGTGGTGCGTTGGGTGCGTTAATTCATATTGCAGAATAAACCGTGAGTCGCGTTTTAGAGATAAAACGGCACGATTAGAAATACTCCAAAGCTTGAGATCATAGTAGACTAGGTTGAAGTCAAGTAAAGAAATAACAAGATGTCAGAGAGTCATATTCCACTGCCTGAGCGTTTGCGCCCACGCGATTTAGCGCAAATTATTGGTCAAGATCATCTTTTAGGTGAGCAAGCGCCGTTACGCCAAATGATTGATCAGGGGCATTTGCCGTCGATTATTTTCTGGGGGCCACCCGGGGTGGGGAAAACTACCATTGCTTTGCTGTTGGCGCAGGCGGTAGATCGTCCTTTTATCAGCCTTTCTGCATTAAATACTGGGGTCAAAGAGCTGCGTGAAATTATTGCCGAAGGCGGTGATTTGCTCACACCAGTGGTATTTATTGATGAAATTCATCGTTTTAATAAGTCGCAGCAAGATGCTTTATTAAATGCGGTGGAAAAGGGCAAAATCACCTTAATTGGTGCGACCACTGAAAATCCATCTTTTGAAGTCAATAGCGCACTGCTCTCACGTTGTCAGGTCTATACTTTAAAGGCTTTAGACGCCGATTCGATTCAGACTTTGCTCACCCAAGCCATTTTACAAGATCAATTCTTAAAAGACCGTTATATTCAGATTGAAGAATTTGATGCCTTGATTCAGTTTGCTGCAGGCGATGCACGCAAGGCTTTGAATCTATTGGACTTGGTGGCAAGCACCTTTGAACCCGATGTAGAAAATATCATCACCAACGCGATTGTGGTCAAGGTCGCGCAGCAAAACATTGCCCGTTATGACAAGTCGGGCGAGCAACATTATGATTTGGTATCGGCTTTTATTAAGTCAATTCGTGGCAGTGATCCCGATGCCGCATTGTACTGGATGGCACGTATGCTTAAAGGCGGTGAAGATCCGATTTTTATTGCACGTCGTATGCTGATAGCTGCTTCGGAAGATATAGGTAACTCCAACCCGAATGCCTTGTTATTGGCAGGTGAATGTTTCCGCTCGGTACAAGTGTTGGGTATGCCTGAAGCACGGATTATTTTAGGACAATGTGCAGTATATTTGGCGACCAGTGCCAAAAGTAACAGTACTTATTTGGCGATTAACAAAGCCATGAATTTGGCTGAAAAAACCGCCAACTTGCCTGTGCCACTGCATTTGCGTAACGCGCCGACCAAACTGATGAAAGAACAAGGCTATGGGGTAGATTATTTGTATCCACACAATTACCCCGAGCATTTTGTGTTACAAGACTATTTGCCGCCTGAACTGAAAGGCACAAAGTTGTATGAGTCGGCACGTAATAAACGTGAGGTGGAAGGTGAGCGCTTACAACAACGGCGTTGGCAGCAGACACAATCCTAAGCGGTTTGGTACAGCTGAAAAAGATATTTGCAAAAAGTATGGGCAAAAAAAAAGCGCAAGAATCAACTTGAGCTTTTTTTACTTTTGCTTGCAGACTTAAGGTCTGCATTCAAAGGCTTAAAGCGGTTTGATGTTTACAGCATTTGGGCCTTTTTGACCTTGCGCAATGCTGAACTCAACTTGCTGACCTTCGTGTAAAGTCTTGAAGCCTGAGTGTGCGATTTCGCTAAAATGCGCAAACACATCTGGACCAGATTCTGGTTGAATAAAACCAAAGCCTTTAGTTTCGTTAAACCACTTTACCGTGCCTTTCATTGTCGGATTTGACATAGGGAAATATCCTGCTGAATTTTAATATGTTGCAATCTAAAAAAGATTTTGAATAACTTGGAAAAAATGCGACTTAAAATCTGAACAAACGAAGGATTACAAAATAAAACTACGGACTTAGACGATTAAAACGAACTTCATATTTTTCTAGTATGACAACAAGCATACACGGAATTAAAGAATACGCAATTTAAATTCAGATAAATTTAAAAAAGTGGGAAGATCGGGTATTGTGGTTGGGTGTGGTTTTCAAAGATTTATTTTTTTCATTGATTTAATTTAAAACTTGCTTGGTATACAGCAAAATACAAAAACCGAGCAAAGTTGCTCGGTTTGTGCAATACAGCTTTTGAAAATTGAAAAGCTTGAATTAGATATTGTCTAAGTTTATACCTAAACGTGCAGCAACTTCTTCATAAGCTTCAACTACACCGCCTAAACCTTGACGGAAACGGTCTTTGTCGAGTTTTTTCTTGGTGTCTTTGTCCCATAAACGGCAACCGTCTGGAGAGAACTCATCACCTAACACAATACGGTCGTGGAATACGCCAAACTCAAGTTTGAAGTCGACCAAAATCATATTCCCTGCGTCAAACAATGCTTTTAATACATCGTTGACTTGGTAAGTTAATTCTTTCATTTTTGCCAATTGTTCAGCATTCGCCCAACCTAAAGCAATTGCTTGAGATTCGTTTACCATTGGGTCGCCAAGAGCGTCATCTTTAAAGAACAATTCAAAGGTTGGTGGAGTCAGTTCTTTACCTTCTTCTACACCTAAACGACGGCAGAGTGAACCTGCAGCGTAGTTACGAATAACACACTCTACAGGAATCATGTCTAACTTTTTCACCAATACTTCTGTTGGTGTAAGTAGTTTTTCAAAGTGAGTTTCGATACCCGCTTCAGCCAATTTTTCCATGATAAAGGCGTTAAAACGGTTGTTCACCTTACCTTTACGATCTAGTTGTTCGATTTTTTCGCCATTGAACGCAGAGGCATCATCACGAAAGACTAAAATCAGGTGGTCTGCACTGTCTGTGGTATAAACAGATTTTGCTTTACCAGTATAGAGCAAGGTTTGTTTTAACATGAGGGAACCTTTTTCAAAAAAAATGCCTAGTACGGCTAGGCTGGCCAATTTTGGTAAATCTGGGCCAACAGATCTGCAGCTTTTTCTTGATCTGCAAAGCTGTTATCGGCATTGAATACGGCTAGGTTGTTGCTCGAACCGACAGAGGTCAATCTTAAGACATAAATCTGTTGATCGACCTTAATGGTTGCCTCGTAACGGTTCTTACTTTGACCAACAATGCTGTAATTCAGACTGCTGAGGGTGGCAAGTGTGTATTGCCAAATTGTAGCAGAATTTCCATCAATTTTGAGCAACGGATTTTGGTTTCCGTCAACTACAGGTTGAGGACGCCCAATTTGCGTACTGTCTTGAACGGTGTTGCTGCTGGCTTGCATGGCTTCAGGACGTGGCATCGCAAAACGGTTGCCACGTGCATTTTCAAGCTTAGGTGCATTTGCCGTTGCTAAAGGGTCAACACTTGGTGCAGGATACAATGGTGTTGCAGGTCGAACCACAGAACCTTCTGGATATTGAAGTGGTGCTAAAGAAGCGGCGTCTTTATAGTCCAAGGAACCATTATTGATGGCAAGAGAACTACAACCAGCCAAACTCAATACTGAAAGTGCAGCGATAAAACCAAAACGTAATTGCATCATACTAAGCTCTTTTATTGAATGACACCCGCAGCCTGAAGGGCTTCGCGTAACGGTGCACGATATTGTTCTGCAAGCGGAGTTAATGGTAGGCGAATTCCTGTACCAATTAATCCCATTTCATGAAGTGCCCATTTCACAGGAATTGGGTTCGATTCACAAAATAGAATATTGTGTAAATTTGCAATCGTACTGTTTTGTTGCTCTGCAGCTACAGCATCACCTGCAATTGCAGCCGCGCAAACTTGGCTCATGGCTTTTGGTGCAACATTAGCAGTTACAGAAATATTGCCTTTAGCACCATGTAGCATCAATTGATATGCCGTAGCGTCATCACCTGAGTACACCACCATGTTTTTGCCTGCCAAGCCAGCCAGTAATTGCTGACCACGTGGCACATCGCCCGTTGCATCTTTTACACCCACAATATTATGGATGTCAGCGAGACGGATAACCGTTTCATTGGACATATCTACACCAGTACGACCTGGAACATTATATAAAATGATAGGTAAATCAACTGCTTCTGCAATTGCTTTATAGTGCTCGTATAAGCCTTGCTGGGTTGGCTTATTATAATAAGGCGTTACCAATAAAGCTGCATCTGCGCCTAGGTGTTGCGCTTCTTTGGTGAGTTCGATGGCTTCATGCGTTGAGTTTGCACCAGTACCAGCAATGACAGGAATACGCTTATTTGCGACGCGAATAATTTCTGCGATTACTTTGGTGTGCTCTTCCATACTTAAGGTCGATGCTTCACCTGTTGTACCCACAGCAACAATACTGTTGGTTCCTTGTTCTATGTGCCACTCAACCAGCTTCTCGAGACCTTTCCAATCTACGCTGCCATCTTCTAACATTGGGGTGACAATTGCGACAATTGAGCCTTGAATGGTCTGTGCTTGCTGAGTCATTTTTTAAAAAGATCCTATTTTTCCATCCACAGAGGTGTAGAAAAGTAGATGTGGATGGTTGCAGTATTTTGATTTGGGGCAAAATTCAATCAAATTGATTAAATAATGCTTAGCCAAATTATGACTGATTCAGTGTGTCAGAACAATATGCTTTCGTCAAAGCAATCATAAACTTTGTTTAATTTAGTATTTTAGGATCAGTTGCTTGTTCTTTAAAATGAAAATAATGATCATCTCTTTAGTGCCCAAATTTTTACCCGTATAGCGCAACGGTCACCAGTGATTTATTAGCCTTAAGTGGGAATACTACGATACTGAACAGCAGATTTTTTATATAACTAAGGCTCAATTCAGAGCTTATAGCGCTTATATCTGAGAATTTTATTGGGAATATTTTGTTTTTTTAAATGATAGGAACGCAGCTGAATGATTGTTTTTGGCTATATTTTGCTACGTCATTTATTTAGATGGTTTATTGTCATTTATTGTGATTCCCTTGATGATGTGGTTATTGCTACGTCGTATTCCAACTGTTTAAAAGAATGAGAACAGTTGAAAGACCCATAGCCTGAATATGCAGGCTATTTTTTTGTATTTTGATTGCTGATTTTTTTGCAAAAACAATTGAATGAATTGTGACAAGTACTGTCGCAAAGCTGCTTATTTCACTGGGTGGTAATGACGCAAGCAGGGTATAATAAGACCTAAAAAACAGTAAAGATAAGAGCATTATTTGAAGCAGAAAAAATTAATCGCAGAATTTCAGTTGAATCAACAGCAGTTTTCGCTGTATCTGATTGAATATGAATTTATTTTAGAATTGAAACGCCATTTTCGGGTAACACGGACTTCTCCAAAACAAAATGCATGGCTGGCATTTGCCGATCAAGCCACTTATGAAGATGTTAACGCAGGTATTGATGCCTTTCAGGTGATGCGTTTAACTCGACAGCATTTGGTCAATTATTTAACTCGGCATTCACTGCCTTATTTTTATTTTCATGCTGCGACTGCACGCAAAGCCAAAATCTATCCACGTTTTGTACGGCAATTATTGTTACAGCTACCGAACTATCAACATTGTGCTGAACACAATTCTTTTTATTTTTATCAAAGTGAAACCACTCAGACTTAAATTTCAGCTATGCTGAAGGTCGCATTTAGGATGAGAAAGGAAACAGCATGCAGCAGCTGAATAGCGCCTTGATTGTGGTCGATGTGCAAAATGGTTTTTGTCCAGGAGGTAATTTGGCGGTTGCAGATGCCGATAAAATTATTCCCTGCATTAATGCGCTTGGGCGTGTGTTTCAAAACATTGTGATCACCCAAGACTGGCATCCTGCAACGCATGTGTCCTTTGCTGCTAATCATGCAGGCAAACAGGACTATGCGCAGATTCAACTCAGTTATGGTGAGCAAGTGTTGTGGCCTGTGCATTGTGTACAGGGCACACTTGATGCCGAATTACACCCAGACCTAGATTTACCTACAGCACAATTGATTATTCGCAAAGGTTTCCACGAGCAAATAGACAGCTATTCTGCCTTTATGGAAGCAGACCGTAAAACCACCACAGGTTTGGCGGCCTATTTAAAAGCCCGTGAAATTGATACAGTTTATATTGTGGGCATAGCTACCGACTTTTGTGTGGCGTGGACAGCGATAGATGCCTGTGAGTTGGGTTTTAGTACCTACGTGATTGAAGATGCCACCAAAGCGATTGATTTAAATGGCTCTTTAGAACAAGCATGGCAACAGATGTTGGCACATGGGGTACAGCGAGTGCAGAGTCAGCACTTACTTGGCTAAAAGTAGATAATAGACTAATTGTGAAAAGGAAGGGTTATACCTTCCTTTTTTGCTATTAAATAAATTGAATTTAGAATAAACTAAATAAAAATCATGTTTTTATATTAACCTTATCCTAGCGAAATATTCTGCAATTAAGTGTGGCTGTAACATGATTGTCATAATCTCTACCTACCATGCCTTGCACAGAGGCGAAATAAGCAGACTGTCTTAAAAACAGCATAGAGAAGATATGGAACACTTTCAGCATTCATCTGATACTTATTTTAACCGTGAACTCTCTTTAATTGAGTTTAACCGTCGGGTTTTGGCGCAGGCTTTAGACCCGGAGTTACCTATTTTAGAGCGACTCAACTTTCTGATTATTTTTTCACGCAATTTAGATGAGTTTTTTGAAATTCGTGTTGCAGGTTTGATGAAGCAACTCGATTTGAATGCCATTACCCGTACCCCAGATGCCATTCCGACTGAACAGGTCTTGGCAGAGTTGTCTGATAAAGTGCATCAGGCGGTGAAGCAGCAATATGACACGTTAAACTATGCCATTTTGCCGCAGTTGCAAAGTTTAGGGATTCACTTTATTCAATATCATGACATTTTGGATAAACATAAAGCGTGGATTGCCGATTATTTTGCGCGTCAGGTACAGCCTGTTTTAACGCCAATCAGCCTTGACCCATCGCATCCATTTCCACGTTTGGTCAATAAAAGCCTTAATTTTATTGTCAGCTTACAAGGCAAAGATGCCTTTGGCCGTGAAATTGAAATGGCGATTGTGCCTGCGCCACGCTCCTTGCCACGTTTAATCAATTTGCCAAAAGAAGTGGCAGGCAGTGCAACAGAACACATTTTCCTGACTGCGATTATTCAGCAACATATCAATGATCTGTTCCCAGGCATGAAAGCCACAGGTTGCTATGCGTTTCGGGTGACCCGCAATGCCGACCTGATTTTGGCTGAAGATGTCGATGATTTGGCAGTCGCCTTAAAAGATGAATTATCTTCACGTCGTTTTGGGCGTGCAGTACGTTTAGAAATTGAAGATGATTGCCCGCAAGAAATTATTGATTATTTGCTCAGAGAGTTTGATTTAGATGAACAGCAGCTATATCGGATTAGCGGGCCGATTAATCTGTCGCGTCTGACCAGTAGTTTTGACCGACCTGAATTGAAATATCCCCCTTTTGCACCTGTGATTCCTAAAATATTTCGAAAGCAAAAGCCGATGTTTGAGATTTTGAAAAAGCAGGATGTGTTACTGCATCATCCATTTGACTCTTTTCAGCCCGTGATTAATTTACTCAAAGAGGCGGCTAAAGATCCAAATGTGTTGGCGATTAAGCAAACGCTGTATCGCAGTGGCCCAGATTCTGAAATTGTGCAGGTACTTGCAGAGGCCGCGCGTAATGGCAAAGAAGTCACTGCCGTGATTGAGCTACGCGCACGTTTTGATGAAGAATCTAATATTATGGTTGCTAATGTCTTACAAGAGGCAGGTGCTGTGGTGGTGTATGGCATTGTGGGTTATAAAACCCACGCCAAAATGATTTTGATTGTGCGTCGTGAGCAAGACCAGTTGGTGCGCTATGTGCATTTGGGCACAGGCAACTATCACGCAGGCAATGCGCGGATGTACACCGACTACGGTTTAATGACCACACATCCTGATATTTGTGAAGATGTGCATCGGGTGTTTCAGGAGCTCACAGGTATGGGCAGATCGGCAAAATTAAAAAACTTGCTGCATGCACCATTTACCTTACACAGTGAATTGCTCAAACTGATTGAACAAGAAATCGGGTTTGCACAAGCAGGCAAAGCTGGCCGAATTATCATTAAAGTCAATGCATTGACTGAGCCACAGTTAATTACGGCTTTGTACCGCGCTTCACAGGCAGGGGTACAGGTCGATTTAATTATCCGCTCAATTTGTTGTTTGATTCCAAAAGTGAAAGGTATGTCCGAGCGTATTCATGTTCGTTCGATTGTAGGGCGTTTTTTGGAACATACCCGCGTGTATTATTTTGAGCATGGGGGTGCGAAAAAATTGTACTGCGCCAGCGCAGACTGGATGGGACGCAACTTATTTTCACGGGTGGAAACCTGCTTCCCTATTTTGGATGAGAAAATTAAACAGCGTATTGTGAAAGATGGCTTGCTGAGTTATTTGCATGACAATCAAAATGCGTGGGAGCTTCAAGCCAATGGTGAATGGCAGAAAGCTGCTGTGGTGGGGCAGGCTGCGGTACACAATGCGCAAATGTATTTGGTCGAGCAAAAGCAGCTGAATGTGTAAATTTGGCTGTAGTGAATGGATGTGATCTCGCATCTACGAATATAAAAAAACCTGAGTATGTGCGCATACTCAGGTTTTTATGTTTTTCAAAGCATCGAACGGATTATTTTAAGAGGCTTTTGAATGTTTACCTTTTAGAATTTCAGTTCGCAAGCTTTGCGCTAACTCAGCCGATTGGCTGTCCATACCATTGACCATAAAGGCGTGGCGCATCAGCACATTGGTCGGATTTGGCATACTTACCAATTCATAATGCGTAGACAGTTCATCCAGCAATTCTTTTGGTAGATGCACTGCATTTTCACGGGCAGATAATTGATGCACCAAGCGCTGTGCCGCCTGCACCGCAGATAACTGCATGGCTTCGACGGCGGTAGATAAACCACTACGAGTTTGCAAAACAAAACGTTTTTCTTCGCGGTAACGTTTATACAGCACTTCAGACAATAATTGGAACACCGTGCCAATCATTGCCATACAGGCTGCTGCATTTGGTGTATTGGCTGCAATACTCAGTGTTGCACCATCTTCATTGAATGGCTCTACCGTTTGAATATCGGAACGGTTTAATTTGTAGTGTTGTACACAAAGTTCAACACTTTTGTTCAGGAAAATCTGACATAAGCTAAAATAAGGCACAGACACACTTTGCGTGACCGTGTCTAATAATTGTTTCGGGTCATAAAACTGAATATTCAGCGCAATGTTGTTCTGATCTTGGCTTTGCTCAATGGCTTTTTTTGCTTTAGGCGAAATCACAGGTTTAGGTTGTTGCTGTGCCTGCGCAAGTGCCAAAGCAGTCTGATGTTTTTCTTGCTCAAGGGCTTGCGTCAATAATTGTAATTCGTGTTTGAGGCGGGATTCATTATTAATGCGTGCCAAATATTCACTACGGCTAGGACGGGCAATCGCGCGATAAGCCAACCATAACAAGGCATGAACCAGTAATGATAAAAGTGTGGCTAGCCATTGAGTACGCAGAATTTCACCAATACTTGGCTGAATTAAAGTAATTTCAATAGTGCCGACTTTCTTTTCATTCACCAGTGCATCACGTACAAAAACTTCGCCCTGACGGGTACGTGATTGTCCACCTGTGGCCAAGACCTGATTTTTCGCATCTAAAATGCGAATAGAAGCAATGCTTGGATTGGTGGCATAGCGATTCACCAACAAGGCCAGCGATACCGTATTGGCAGGTTCCAGCTCAGAAAGGCTGTCGGTGACCAGTTGGCTGGTCATTAACTGCCCCTGATTGGCGCGGTTTTCATTCAATTGGTGTGTTGTTGCAAGCACCAATAAAAAGGTGTGAAAAGCAAAACTTACAATCAATAGGCTAGCAAATAGCCCTTGTCTAGGCGCATTCAAGGTAAAACTTCCAAGGCATTTATATTCAATTTAGATTATGATTCTCACAATAGTTGTAGCTCAGACCCGAGTCAATTCATGCGAGAAATCATTCTTATATCATTTTTAGGACCTGACCAACCTAATCAGTTTACTCGATTAATGCAGGTATTGTCCGCTCATTCCTTACAAATCTTAGATGTTGGCCAAGCCGTTATTCATAATCAACTGACTTTAGGTATTGTTGTTGCATCAGAAGACCAGACTGCAACTGCTTTAGCCATGAAGGAGATTCTGATTTTAGCACATGATATTGGCTTAACTGTGCGTTTTAAACCAATCTCTGCAACTGAATATGAGCAATGGGTCAAAGAAGGCGGCCGCACTCGCTATATCGTGACTGCACTGGCGCCAGAGCTGAATGCCTCACATTTACAGGCGGTCACGCATATTGTATCTAGCCAAGGTTTTAACATTGAAACCGTGACTCGTTTGTCGGGTCGTCCACAGCTTAATGCAGCCGAAGACGAACCTAAACGTGCCTGTATTCAGTTTGGATTAAGTGGGCAAATGCTAGATGCAGTGGCTATGCGTGCTGCGTGTTTAAGCCTGTCGAATGAACTGAGTGTGGATGTCGCAGTACAAGAAGACAACGCTTACCGTCGTAACCGCCGTTTGGTGTGTTTTGACATGGACTCGACGCTCATTGAACAAGAAGTGATTGATGAGTTGGCGATTGAGGCAGGTGTGGGCGATCAGGTGGCGGAAATTACCGAACGTGCCATGCAAGGTGAACTAGATTTTCAGCAAAGTTTCCGCGCACGCGTAGCATTACTTAAAGGTTTAGACGCTGCTGTGCTGCCTAAAATTGCCGAACGTCTGACCGTGACCGAAGGTGCAGAACGCCTGATTTCAACCCTGAAATCCTTAGGTTATCGCACCGCAATTTTGTCGGGTGGTTTCCAGTATTTCGCAGAATATCTACAGGAAAAACTCGGGATTGATGAAGTGCATGCCAACATTCTAGATGTAGAAAATGGTGTGGTCACAGGCGAAGTAAAAGGTCACATTGTAGATGGCGCGCGTAAGGCGTTATTGCTACGCGAACTGGCAGACAAAATGGGGATATCGTTGGAACAAGCCATTGCGGTGGGCGATGGTGCGAACGACTTACCAATGCTTTCTATTGCAGGTTTAGGTGTGGCATTCCGTGCTAAACCATTGGTACGCCAAAACGCAAATCAAGCCATTTCAAGTGTGGGCTTAGATGGCGTGCTGTACTTATTGGGCGTGCATGACAAAGATTTGAATCGTGCCTAATATGACAATTCAATGAAAAAAACGCAGCAGTCATGCTGCGTTTTTTGTTTGTATAATCAGCAAATAACGATGAACGGTAAAAAAATCTTATCAATAAAAACTGCAACAGCACCGAATGAAAAAAATATTCTTTAAGGAAAAAAATAAGGTGTTTTTTTGTAATGACACGCGAATAAAGAGCTAGCTTAGCTTCCCGAAAACTACAAAATTTTAAAAATGTAATGACAATATAATATTGCGACAAGGTGTGTCGCTTTATAAAAATACAAGTCTTTTTTTATCTAGAAAACGCAGCATAATGCATTCATAGAATTTAAATCGACATCCATTATTTATTTAAACGGTATTTGAAGTTGCAAACCGAATCAAACAGAGGCTGCATCTTTAGACGGAGGTTTTTATGCTAACAGCGAATTTAGCGACCATTGTAGGCTTAAGCCTCGTCGCAGCTGCGTTGATTGCTGTTTTCTTTTCGCCTTATCGTCGCTGGTTAAACTTTATGTTGGCAGGTATGGTGTTTTGGGGGTTATTGGAAGTGGTGCGCTACAGTGTGCAACGCGTATTTGAACTGCCAATTACCTACAGTTACTTGTCGGCAATTTTCTTGGCGATGGCTTTGGTGACTTTATTATTATTACGAGAAGATCGTCGGGCAGAGCGTGCTTTGGCAAAACGTCGCTATATCGAACATACCCCCGTGTATGAAGACGATCAGCAGCAGTGCTCAAGCCGCTAAATCGTACAGACTAAATTCAAAAACTTTAAAAAAGATGCAACTGGCTTGCATCTTTTTTGCTTTATCCGAACGGCAGTTTGCGCCATCCAAACAGCAACAAAATTTTAAACCCTGCTAAAGATTGTTATACAAAGCCTTGCAGCAAAAAGCAGGAGATGTGATAGGATGAGTTTATTCATTATCCAACAATTACAATAGGCTTCTCGGTCATGAAACTTTCTGCAATTCCTGTGATCAAACTTCCTTTGGTTGATGTCAGTACCGATCCACTTGACCTGCTTGTGGCAGGATTGGCATTGCGTATGAAGCAGCTGGCACGTACCAGTCCAAAATTTATTGAGTTAGTGCATGAGCGTCAGTTCCGCATTCAGATTGGCACTGATTTAGGCCTGGCGCGTCAAATTATTGTCAACAATGGACATATTGACACTGTGGCAGGCGATGCAGAAAAAGCGGATTTTATTTTGCAGTTTGCAGACAGCGAGCAAGGCGTAAAAACCTTAATGAAAGGCGATCCAACTGCGTTTATGACCGGCATGCAAAACGGCAGCATTAAAATGGAAGGTGATTTTGGCTTATTGGTGTGGTTTAACCAAGTAGCGAAATTGATTCCACCGAAACTGCCAAAACCTGTAAAAGAAAAAATTAAAATGGCACGCCAGTTTATTCAACAAAAAACGGGCAAATAAGTTATTTAGCCATCAAAAAACCTCTGATCAATTTTTGACAGAGGTTTTTTTTTATGTGATTTACTCGACTTCCAAACAAAAAGTCACAGGCCCATCGTTTACCAGATGCACTTTCATATCGGCAGCGAAAATACCAGTTTCCACCTTGTCAAACTGACTTTTGGCATAGTCTACCAATTGTTCATACAGTGCTTTGGCATCGTTAGGTGGCATCGCAGGGCCAAAATCAGGGCGCAGGCCTTTTTGGGTTTGTGCCATGAGGGTAAATTGTGAAACCAATAGCACACTGCCGTTGGCCTGACTGACATTCCAACCCATTTTGCCTTGTTCATCATCAAAAAAACGATATTTCAAAATTTTATCAATCAGCTTTTTACCTTTCTCAAAATTATCGTCTTTGCCTAAGCCCAAAAACACCAAAATACCCTGTTGAATCTCGCCAGTGATTTCACCATCGACCAAGACTTTGGCTTCAAGAACTCGTTGTAATAATGCACGCATGGGGGACTAACTTTCTCAGTGTGGGGATGGCTGCAGATTGTACCAAACTCAGGCACTTTGGCGTGCATTAACATCAGTCAGGTAAGCTCCAGACGGTCGCTGCTCGTAAAGAGGTAAAACACCACGATATAGCTAAACTTAAGCAAAGCTCTAACAAGATTGTCGATAAAAGCCCTTTTTTGCTGAATAAAGTATGCTTTAATGCAAGAAGTACCGCGAAATGATGATCCCTATGAGCCCCATTATTCAATCTCTGCTCGATACTGATTTATATAAATTCACCATGTTACAGGTGGTGCTGCATAAATTTCCACAAACGCACAGTGTGTATCAATTCCGCTGCCGTAACCTTGAAGATACTGCGTATCCACTGAGCGATATTTTAGCTGAGTTGAACGCACAGCTTGACCATTTGTGTCAGTTGAAATTTAAAGAAGATGAATTGCAGTATTTGCGTAATTTACGCTTTATTAAAAGTGACTTTGTCGATTATTTAGAATTATTTCAGCTCAAGCGTCGTTTTATTCAAGCCAGTATTGATGCGCAAGGTCGTTTGGATATTCGGATAGAAGGTCCGATGGTACAGGCCATGATGTTCGAGATTTTTGTCTTGGCAATTGTCAATGAGCTCTATTTCCAGCGCATTCGCAATGATGAGGTCTGGGCAGAAGGTGAACGTCGTTTACAGCAAAAAATTGCCCTGATTCAAAGTTACCAACAGCAACAACAAGCCGAAGATCCACCATTTTTGGTTTCAGATTTTGGTACACGCCGCCGTTATAGTTTTGCATGGCAAAAACACGTGATTACGGCCCTTCATCAAGCTGTACCTGAGGTGTTCCGTGGTACCAGTAATGTATTTCTGGCTAAAGAATTAGGCATTACCCCAATTGGGACAATGGCACATGAGTTTTTACAGGCTTTTCAGGCGCTAGATGTGCGTTTACGTGACTTCCAAAAAGCCGCACTAGAAACTTGGGTGCAGGAATATCGGGGGGATTTAGGTATTGCCTTGACTGATGTGGTTGGAATGGATGCTTTCCTGCGTGACTTTGATTTATATTTTGCCAAGTTGTTTGATGGCTTACGACATGACAGTGGCGATCCGTATGTATGGGGCGATAAAGCTTATGCCCATTATAAAAAGCTGAAAATTGACAGTAAAACTAAAATGCTGACTTTCAGTGATGGCTTAAATGTCGAAAAAGCGTGGGCTTTACATCAGTATTTTAAAGACCGTTTTCAGGTTAGTTTTGGGATTGGTACCAACTTAACCAATGATATGGGGCAAACTGCGCTGAATATTGTGTTGAAATTGGTGGAATGTAATGGGCAGTCGGTGGCAAAATTGTCTGATAGTCCGGGTAAAACCATGACCGATAATGACACTTTCCTTGCATATTTACGCCAAGTTTTTGAAGTGCAAACACCTGTTTAAAAATTTAGCTCATTCAAGAAACCGAAGAAAATCTTCGGTTTTTTTTCTAGATTAAAGCATGTGATTGTTAAAATTCTGCGAAAGTTATGAAAAAAACAGCATGCCATCAAAAATGACCTATACTAAGTTAAAGTTGATTGCCAAACAGACTGAACCGCATAAAAATGAGCACTTCTCCATTCAATTTTGGACTGCTGATTGAAGCAGAAGATTTAGTTCCCTATTTAGGGCATGAAAAATTGCGCATTGTCGATTTGAGCCGCAATTCGGTGTACGAGCAATTGCATCTTCCGCATGCCTTACAGGTCAAACCGAGCATGTTGCTACGTCAGGATGAAGATACGTCGGGTTTATTGCCTGAACATGAAGCTTTACAAGACTTAATTCAGTATTTGAATATTTCTCCTGAACATCATGTCGTTGCCTATGACGATGAAGGTGGTGCCTGGGCAGGGCGTCTGATCTGGAATTTACACTGCTTGGGTTTTGAGAATACCAGTTTGCTGAATGGTGGGATTCACGCCTGGTTGGCAGCAGGTTTTCCAACCACTTCGGAGGTTGAACCACTGACCTCCGTTAGTACGCTTGTTCCTGTTGTTGAGAAAAATCAGTATCGAATTCAATATGATGAGTTGCTAGAAAAATGCCAAAACCAGTCGGTACAACTTTGGGATTGCCGCACTACTGATGAATATACAGGGCTACGTTTGGCTGCACGACGCGGCGGTCACATTCCTGGAGCACTGCATTTTGAATGGAGTACTGCCCTTAATCGTGAAAATCATTTAAAATTGCATCCCTTAGAACGCACACGACAGCGTCTCGAACTAATCGGATTCAATTTAAACGAACCTGTAGTGGTGTATTGTCAGTCACATCACCGTTCAGGTTTGGCCTACATTTTAGGGCGTTTATTGGGTTGGAAAATTCAGGCCTATGATGGTGCGTGGAGTGAATGGGGCAACCGCCCTGACAGTCCTGTTATTACTGGAGAGTTGCCGTCTTGAGCCTCACATCACGTTTAAAAAAACAAATTTTCATTCAGGCACAACGCGTTGTGCCACAACATCAATTATCACGTGTAGTGGGTAAACTAGCAGCCAGTGAGCATCCTGTGCTCAAAAATGCAGTGATTACTGCATTCAAGGCACAATACGGCATTGATATGTCTTTGGCAGAGCAAAGCAATGCCTTGAAATATAAATCTTTTAATGATTTTTTTACCCGTTCTTTAAAGCAAGGTGTGCGGGAAATTGACAGCAATCCGAACAGCATTGTATCGCCTGCAGATGGGGCGATTTCGCAGCTAGGTAAAATAGAAGATGGGGCAATTTTTCAGGCCAAAGGTCAGCAATTTACTGTTGAAAACTTAATTGCCGACCCGCAATTGGCTGAACCCTTTAAAAATGGTCAGTTTGTAACCGTGTATTTATCTCCACGTGATTATCACCGTGTACACATGCCTTTTGCAGGCACGCTCACTGAAACTTTATATGTGCCAGGCGAGTTGTTTTCTGTCAATCAAACCACAGCCGAAAATATTCCGGGTTTATTTGCCCGCAATGAGCGCATGGTCTGTTTGTTTGATACCGAACTGGGACGTATGGCGGTCGTTTTGGTGGGTGCTATGATTGTGGCGGGTATTGAAACCGTGGCGACAGGTAAAGTAAAACCATCGGGACGTTTGGAGCTGAATCAACACCAATTATTCCTTGAAAAAGGTGCAGAATTAGGACGTTTTTATTTGGGTTCTACCGCGATTGTTTTGTTTGAAGAAAATAAAATGCAGTGGGATGCCGAATTCAAGGCTAATTCTGTGGTGGAAATGGGGAAAGCCTTGGGGCATGTTGTTTCCGCAGAATAAAATCTGATGAATTGAGAAATAAAAAAACGCCAAAATAATTTGGCGTTTTTTATTTTTAACTTTGTAATTTGTTGGGGGTTGTACCAAATCAGCGCTTAACTTTCGTAATACAAACGCTCTTTCGGGAACACAGCTTTGAATATAGAGCCTTGATTTTCTTTAGATTCGACTTCTAAGTGTGCATTATGCTGCATCAAAACGTGCTTCACAATTGCTAAACCTAAACCTGTGCCGCCTGTTTGTCGGCTACGCGCGCTGTCTACACGATAAAAGCGTTCAGTTAAGCGTGGTAAGTGTTTCGGATCAATCCCGATGCCAGTATCTTCTACAGTAAAATAGCCTTGATTGCCATCATCATGCCAGCCAATGGTAATCGTCCCGCCTTTTGGGGTGTATTTAATTGCATTAGTGATTAGGTTGCTAAAGGCACTGGCCAATTCTACATCTGAACCAATCAGATCATAATGACTGTCGATATTTAAGTTGAGCGTGTGTCCATAATCGACGTTATAGGCATGTGCATCGTCAAATAATTGATTCATTAAACTTGGCATTTCAATGATTTGATTTTTGGCGATGGTTTTTTCATTTTCCAGACGTGACAATAGCAGAAGGTCATTCACTAAAGCATTCATACGTCGGGTTTGTGATTGCATTTGCTCAAAAGCACGTTTCCAACGCGGGTTAATATCATCCTGATCGGTAAAGGTTTCGATATAACCACTCAGCACGGTTAGTGGGGTACGTAATTCGTGTGAAATGTTATCGACAAAGTCTTTACGCATTTGTTCTAGGTTATGCATACGCGTCATGTCGTAAGCAAATAACAAACGGCTATTGCCACCAAACTGAGTCATTTTGACGTGCACATATTGCCCTTCATGCACACTCGATTTCATTTTTAAACCGTCGGGTGCTTGGTCAATATGATTAAAATATTCAATAAAACTAGGTTGGCGCAAAATAGTCAGGATGTTGCGTCCACGGTCTAAAGGCTGAATACCTAACAGTTTTTCTGCAGCAGGGTTCCACCATTCAATCTGATGATTTTCATCAATCAGCATCACGGCTTCATCTAGTGCCACCAATGAAGACTGGGCGCGGTCAATCAACCCGACCATTTCAGCCTGAACAATACGTTCCTGACGTTGCGAGCGATAAACATTGAATAGTAATGCACCCCAAATTCCATGCAGATTCGGCGGGACATCATAAGGACGATTGGAAATCCAATCATTGACTAAATAGAGCGAGCGCATTTGCTGAAGAAAAAACAGCAAAAAGGCGAGGCTAATACAAATCCAAAAATACCCAATCCCAAAACCAATCAAGCTTGCAATAATTAGGAAAAAGGCCAATAAACGAAAATCTTGTTTGGCAAAAGTCCATAAACTGCTGTAACGAACTTGTTTGAGGTCACGAGCGAGTTCAGGGACTGGGTAAGGTTCGTACATAAAATAATTTTAGCCTAAAGCAACATCCGCACGTGTCGAGAAGCGATAACCTGTACCACGTACCGTTTGCACAAAACGGTCTACACCATACGGCTCTAAGACTTTACGTAAACGACGAATATGCACATCAATAGTTCGGTCTTCAATATATACATTGCCGCCCCAGACTTGGTCAAGCAATTGCGCACGGGTGTAAGCGCGCTCTGGGTGCGTCATAAAGAATGCCAATAAGCGATATTCGGTTGGGCCCATTTCTAAAATATTGTCGCCAAAACTGACACGCTGGCTAACTGGGTCTAAAATTAAACCGTTGGCATCAATGGTTTTTTCACCGCTTAAGGCATTGGCACGACGCAAGACGGCTTTAATTCGCGACACCAGTTCACGAGTTGAGAATGGCTTGGTCATGTAGTCGTCCGCGCCTGCATCTAAACCTTGAACTTTGTGATCTTCTTCACCACGTGCAGTGAGCATAATCACAGGAATTTCGGCAAGGTTGTCATCGCGTTTTAGGCGACGACACAAGTCTACACCGCTGACACCGCCTGGCATCATCCAATCAAGCAAGATAAGCGCTGGACGTTGATCGACAATCATCTGATGAGCTTGTTTTGCATCTTCTGCTTGTAAGCACTGAAAGCCTGCCATATCTAAAGAGGTATGGATCATCTCCCGAATTGGAAGTTCGTCATCGACGATTAAAATGTAGTCATCTTTCACAACGCAATATCCTATAGATGTTAACGGTGGGCCGTTTTATTTATGACAGGCTTATTACAAAGATTAATTATGACAGTATCATTGCAGAAAGGGTTAAACGGGCTGTTTTTGCAATAATTTGTGACAAACTAATGTCGATTTGATGAAAAAACTGAACAGATTCAGTAAAAGTAAAATAATGATTTGAAAAATATTATGACTGTTTTTTCAATGTGATGACAAGGTCGAAGAATCTTTCATAAAAGTTTGCTCTTTTTCCGAAAAGGTCTGTAATAACGATAAAAATACAATACGGCAAGAAGACAAGACATCTTCCATAGATTGTTTGAAATCGCTTATGACCCAGCGAATCGCAATTTGGGTGACATAACCATTTAAGCCTGTCGCCACCAGTGAAATCTCTCGATTGGGGCGGTCTAAATGCGGCATCATCAGCATGACAAAGGCCTGAATCATGCGGTCAAAACGTGACATGGTTTCGTGAATAGTGGCTTGGTTATGCAGTTCTTGCACCAGCATGGCATCAATATAAATAATACGTGCCATTTGCGGGTTATTTTTTAGCGTAGTCAATAAAGCCGTTAGTCCAGCATCAATCATTTTTTTTGGATCCGCCGAAGCTTGCATAATGGCTTGCATGACATTTTGCTGTAATTCATCAATCAGTTTTAAAAAAATGGTCTGAAACAGTTCTTCACTTTTTTTAAAGGATTCGTAGAAATAGCGTTCGGTCAGTTTAGCTTCGGTACAAATATCTTTTACGGTCACGGCAAAAAAGCCATGCGTCCCATAGGCTTGAATACCTGCCTCAATCAATTTCTCACGACGTACCTGTTTGCGCTCAGTTAAAGATAAGCCTTTAAACTGACGTTCTTTTTGTGGTTTCTGGGTGGTTTTTTCTGTTTGTGCAGTCATGGGCAGTCGTTCTGTCCTGTTCAGTTAAGCCAAATACGAACCGTAAGCAGGCTTTATATTAGCAATAATTATCTGTTAAACCTATGATTTCAGATTCATTTGCGATATTCGTACTGGCCTATATTGACAATACTTATTGTCAAAATTATATTTAAACCACAGCGCATCGCATAGCCCTACAAAACAACAAGCAGGTCTGAACTGTGCACGCCATATACTCAAGGAAATCATATGAAAAATTTTAAAAATAAAGTTGCCGCAATTACAGGCGCAGGCTCGGGTATTGGGCAGCAACTGGCTGTTCTATTGGCGAAGCAAGGCTGTCATTTATCGCTCAGTGATGTGAATGAACAAGGTCTGTCGCAAACAGTAGATTTACTCAAAGACAGTAATGTGCGCGTGACCATTAAAAAAGTGGATGTTTCTCAATTAGAACAAATGCGCGAATGGGCAGCTGAAACTGTGCAAGATCACGGCTCGGTCAATATGATTTTTAATAATGCAGGCGTGGCATTGGGTTCTACCGTAGAAGGTGCAAGTTACAAAGAATTGGAGTGGATTGTTGGTATAAATTTCTGGGGTGTGGTGTACGGCACCAAAGAATTTTTGCCTTTCATCAAACAAACTGGGGATGGTCATATCATTAACATTTCTAGTTTATTTGGTTTAACCGCACAACCCTCGCAGTCGGCTTATAATGCGACCAAGTTTGCGGTGCGCGGTTTTACTGAATCCTTGCGTCAGGAATTAGATTTGGAAAATTGTGGAGTGAGCGCGTTGAGCGTGCATCCAGGTGGGATTCGCACCAATATTGCCAACAACGCCAAAATGAACGACAGCATACGCACTTTGGGCATGAATCCTGAAAAATCGGCACGTGCGTTTAATAAATTATTGCGTTGCCCGCCTGAAGAAGCTGCACGCCAAATTTTAGAGGCAGTACAAAAAGACAAACGCCGCTTATTGATTGGTAATGATGCTAAAACTTTGGATTTAATCCAGCGTATTGTTCCAACGGGTTATCAGAAAGTAACCGCATGGGCGACTAAGTTTGGCAAGAAACGCGGTTAATTTAACTTAGAAATATAAGACCATTCAGACTAAAACCTGAATGGTTTTTTTCTTCCAGACAAATTGATAATACGCACCTTGACCAATGCACAGGCTCACAAATGCCAAGGCATAGGCATACCAAATTCCTTGCAAGCCCCACCACTGACTGAAGAAATAAGCACACGGCACTTCAATTAAAACAATCGCTAAAATATTGATGATCATTGGCACATTGACCGTGCCACTGGCGCGCATAATAGAGGCAAAAATTGCACTGGCACCAAAAAATAAAATGGCCCATAGCACAATAAATAAGAGTTGCTGACCCAGTACCACCACTGCAGGATCGGTAATAAACAGCGCCATCAGATATTTAGAAAATAAATAACCCAAGGTGACTAAAATACCTGTAATTAGCAGATTCATGCCCAAGGCAGTACGGGTGACTTTGGCCAGTAATTCGGCTTTGCCTGCACCAATGGCTTGTGCTGCAAAAATTGAAGCAGCTATGGCAATGGATAGAGCAGGAAATTGAATATAGTTCAACACCTGATTAACTGCACCATAGGCGGCAGTGGCCTCAGCACCATGTCGATTAACCAAACCGACAATCACCAAACCCGCCATAGAGGTGGTGACCATTTGTAAGCCTGTAGGAATGCCTAAGCGTAAAATCACCTTGCTTAGATTGGGTTGATGCCGAATTTGACGTAGCAGATGCCTATCCATTTTGAGGGGATGGTTCTTTTTATTCAGGTAAATCACCAAAAAAATTAAAACAGCCAGATAGCCCAGAATGGTGGCAATGGCAGGGGCAATAATGCCCAAGCGAGGAAAGCCAAAATAACCTGCAATCAGGATGGGGGTAATCACTAAGCCCATTAAACTGGTCAGACTTAGGGCAATGAGCGGTGTAAGGCTATCGCCCACTCCACGTAAAATAGAGGTATAAATAATATACACAAACAGCAGTGGGCTGCCTGCCAACATCCATTGCACATACGGCAGGGATAGATGCATCACTTTAGGGTCTGTGCCCAATAAGATTAAAATTTGTTTGGCAAAAATTACCCCTAAACAGGCAATCAAACTGCCGCCAATCAGGGTCATAAATAAAGTCGAGCCGACAATACAGCGCACTTTTTCGACATTTTGTGCGCCCCATGCTTGTCCAACCAACACGGTCGAGCCTGCCGAAAGCCCAATCACAAAGGCCATTAGGCAAAAAATAATGGGAAAAAATACCGACACTGCAGCAATGGCTTCCACACCCAGCATTTGCCCGACAAAAATTGTGTTAATGGTGCCCGAAAGATTTTGCAAAATATTGGTGGCAATCAGTGGCAATAGAAATACCAAAAAGGTTTTCCAAAGCTGAGGGTGATCGACCAGTGCCTGAGGTCTTGCCATGCCAAATCCTGCGCTTCAATATGCGGTTATTTTAAATTTCACCCTAGCATGATTGAGTCATAAAAAGCCTTAGCTTTTCAGTAACTCAGTGACATTTCAGTAGAGCTTCACTACTTAAATTGCCGATAAAATTTCACCTGCACGCAACAGGGTTTCAGTTTTTTTAGCAAAGCAGAAGCGGATTAAACGTAAATCATCGGGTGGGGTTTGATAAAATGCAGACACAGGAATACCGACAATGCCGTACTGCTCGGCTAGAAAATGACACATATCTACGGCATTTAAGTCAGGGCGGATATTGCTGTAATCTAAATTTTGAAAATAAGTGCCTTGAGCAGGGCTGAATTGAAAACGTGAATTGGCAATCCCTTGATTAAACAAATCACGTTTGTCCTGATAAAACTTTGCCAATTCTGCAATATGTTCAGGATGCTGCTGCATATAATTCGCCAGAGCTACTTGCACAGGGCTAACCCCGCAGAAATTAATAAATTGATAGGCTTGGCGAAAGAGCTGCATTAAGGCAGGTGCAGCCGTACAGTAGCCTGTTTTCCAGCCTGTGACATGAAAAGTTTTACCAAACGAGCCCACGACAAAACTACGTTCCCTAAGCTCAGGAAAAGACAGCGCAGAGCGATGTTGATGCGTATCAAAGACTAAATGTTCATAGACTTCATCGGACAGCACCACAATATTATGTTCCTGAATGACATCAATTAAATGCTGCCAATCTTGCGCTGACCATACTGTACCTGTGGGATTATGTGGCGTGTTGATGATGATCATGCGGGTTTTTGAATGAATGGCATCTTTGACCCTATTCCAGTCCACCTGAAAATGTGGAGCCTGTAGCGGAATATGAATGGCTTTTGCACCCAATAATTTTACACAGGGCGCATAACTGTCATAACTTGGATCAAAAAGAATGACTTCATCGCCTGCCTGCAGCACGGTTTGCATGATGCTAAAAATAGCCAGTGTTGCCCCAGGTGTGATGGTAATTTCACTGATCGGGTCAAGTGTTAGCTGATCACGCTGTAAAAATTGCTGTGCCAGTTGTTCGCGTAGTGGCAAGTAACCATCGCCCGAAGGATATTGATTGAAGCCTGCGTGTGTGGCTTGGCTTAAAGCATCCAGTAATGCTGCAGGTGGGGGAAAGTCGGGAAAACCCTGCGATAAATTTAAGGCATTTAGTTGTTGTGCCAAGTTAGACATGGTACTAAAAATACTCAGACCTTGAGCAGGCAGTTTCGCATGAATATCGAGCATAGTGAGGTTCTAGTGGTGGCAGCAGCTTATTTTACATCGTAGCTTTTTCAGGCGTGAATGCAAATGGGGGTAAGTGCGGTGATGTAGCTTGAGTAGATCATTCGGGGCGTTATTTTTATTTAATACCTCAAGATCGTCTTATCAAAAACTTGCATCTTAAATCCACTCCACCAATGCCCGAATAATCCCCAATCCTAGACCAATAAATGCACCTACGACCACACCATTGACCCGAATCATGTGTAAATCACCACCCACTTCGTTTTCAATTTTGCCAATCATTTCGCGTGAGTCCCATTCATGAATACGCTCACTAATAAAACGAATCACTTTTTCACTATATTGATCAGACAAATTCACCGCAATCGTACTCATTTTTTCATTCAATAACTGACGTACTGCGGTATTGGCAATAATATTTTCACCGACTTGCTGAATGGCAACACGCAGGTTTTGCGCAATTCCCGAATCAGGTTTTTGTAAATCTTCCTTAATCGCATTGCAGAGAATGACCACCGCACCACTGATAAAATTCAAGACTTGTGGGCTGTCTAACAGAGCATTTTTAGTGTCATTTAGGCGCAGACTGGCACTGCTGTTGTTATCTGCCAGTTGTAACATGAGTTGCTGCCCAGCCTCTTCAATTTTTTGTCGCCAAGGATGTTCAGGGTCTGCCAGCATGGATTCGACCCGTTGCAGTAAAGAATCTATAGTGCGTTGCTGCACATCAATTCCAATCCAACTCGCACCTTTGGCCAGTTTCCATACGCCAAGTTCTTTAAACAATTGACGGGTCAATTCACGGCTTTTTTCAGGATGTTTCAGCATCCAGTCATGGGCAAGGTCTAAACCGCGTTGCAGCACATCCTGATGGAAGTCATTTTCCAAAACTGCACGCAGCATTTCACTGGCCAAGTGGTTGACCTGTGTGTTGCGAACCCATTGCACACTATTGCTTTGAATAAAGCGCCCAATTTGTTCTTGCCCAACAAATTCAAAAATTTTCGGTACAGTTTGCTGAATGACTTGGGTGACTTGCGCATTATTTTGTGGATTCGCTAACCATTTGCCCACAGCTAAAGATAAGTCAGTGCTGTGCAGGCTTTTTTGTACCACTTGTGGCGATAAAAAGTTTTCCTGTACAAAACGCCCCATCGACTCGGCAATACGGTCTTTATTGCGTGGAATAATTTCGGTGTGATCACGCAAGAATTTAGGAATTGGCATTTTGCCAAAAGGATTGCGAAACAGCACCGTAATTGCATACCAATCTGCCAGACCACCCACCACGCCTGCTTCGGCAGACAGCATGAGTATGTGAATCAACCACGTATATTCAGGCAGTAATTTTGCGGTCAGCATTAATGTCAGCCATGCCACCACGGCAATCACTAAAGCAATGGTGGCAAAGCGTTTACTGCGTTGCAGACTCGGAGAAGTACGCTGCGAGCTGCTCGCTAAAGTATGGTCAGACGCTGTATTCATGCAGGCATCCTTATTTCATTAGGGCGCGGCAGGGGCAGAGCTTGGTGGCGTTAATGGTTGTCCTGTTGCACTTAAACCATATTTTGCCCCCAGTGATTGTAAAATCAGGCTCGCATCAAAGGCATCTTCAGGTGCAGATTTTTGATCTTTAAAACACTGAATGGTATAAGACACTTGAGTCGGATCGAGGGTGACCACTTGTGGCATGTCATAGAATGGGTCAGGCCAGAAGGGTGCGCGACGATGATAATAGCCATACGGATAATAAGGATAATAACTTGGTGCAGGATAGACCACGGCCTGTCTAGGTGGTTTGTGGCTACGGTTACTCGGATCATCTAGAACTTTAAACAAGCGAAAACCGTGTTGCAGTGTGGTTTGTGCTGCTTTCACCAAAGTAATTTCTTCTGCGGTGCCAAAACTCATGTTATGACCCGCTAAAAAACTAATCCGATAGGTCTGTACATTCAGTGGTGTGGTGCTGAATTGCCCCAACTGTTCAAAACTGAGTGGTTTAGAGGGTGTCGTGGTACAGCCTGTAAACAGCAAACTGCTGGCAAGGGCAAGACCGAGTAGGGAATATTTCATGTGAAAGCTCCTGTACACATCAACCAGCCAAGACAAACTCGCCAGTTAAAAACTGTTATTGGGTTGGGTTAAAAACTCAAGTTCTTCTGCGCTAGATGTACGTCTTAACACCTGATTCCGATGCGGATAACGTCCAAAACGGTCAATAATTACTTTATGTTTCAGTTCATAGTCCAACACGGTGGGGTCATTCAAACTTTCAAATAACGTCAATGCGACTTCGTGAATACGTTTGGATTCACTGTGCATAAATGGCATATATAAAAAACGACGTTCGGTTCGGTTTAAGTCCTGATCTAATTTTAAGTGAATCATTTCCTGTGCCAATACCAAGGCCATTCCATCTTGGGCAAAAGCACGCGGGTCATTGCGGTATAAATTACGTGACAATTGATCTAAAACAATGATTTCAGCCAAACGACCTGCAGGTGTTTCGCGCCATGTCCATAATTCTCCTTGTGCCGCTTGTTGCAGTACATCGGTAAATTTTTCTGCGAGCAGGGCATCAAATTCTGCGCTTTTGACAAACCAGTTCGGTTCTGCAACAGGAGAAAACCAAAAATCTAAAAAATCTTGATAATTCATACGCTTTATTATTTACCTCTGTTCTTTTGATTATAAAATCACAAATTGAGCATGTCTTATAGTGCAACTTTGTGATAAAAATTGCCAAATTAAAATTTATTGATGTTGACCACTTTATAAAATGTCAGCATGCCCCAAAATCATTATTTTGTTAGAAAAAACAGCCCAAGCGCATGTGCTGATGCCAAATCAAGTTATACTTGAACGGTAGCAATTTCATCTCAGATCATGTGTATGATTGAGAAAATCGCCACCGACCCAAAATCAGCCTGTGGTTTATGTGGTATTTGCAGTGTATTGGATTAAGCGAGAGTATAATGAGTGAACCCGAACCAAATGCGCAAGATGTTCTACCAACATGGGTAGATGCTGCGCTGCTTCAAGGGATGTTGCGCGGGATTGAACGCGAAAGTCTGCGTATGCAAAGCGATGGCTTCTTGTCGCAGCAAGCACATCCTCAAGCCTTAGGTTCGGCACTCACACATCCACACATTACCACAGACTATTCTGAAGCACTGATGGAGTTCATTACTCCACCGCAAAGCAGCATTCAACACGCGCTGGATTATTTGCGTGATATTCATAGCGTGGTGCATCAACACTTGGGCGAAGGTGAAAAGCTTTGGCCGCTGTCGATGCCGTGTATGCTCGATGAAACTGATGACAATATCCCACTGGCGCAATATGGCAGCTCCAATATCGGGCGTTTTAAAACCTTGTATCGTCGTGGTTTGGGCGTGCGCTATGGTCGCCATATGCAGACCATTTCAGGGGTGCATTATAATTTATCCTTCCCTGAACATTTATTTGCTGCTTTGCAACAACATGAAAGCGATGAGCAGCTCAAAGCACTGAGTTTGCAAGATTATCGTAGTCATCGTTATTTGGGTTTAATTCGTAATTTTATTCGTTTAACGCCATTGGTAATGTTCCTGCTCGGTGCGAGTCCATCGGTCTGTCAGTGTTTTATGACAGGGCGCGAGCATCATTTATTGCCGTTGTTACGAGGCACTTTGTATTTGCCGTATGCGACTGCGCTGCGTATGGGTAACTTTGGCTATCAAAACTCAGCACAGAAAAAACTTGGTATTCATTACAATGACTTAACAGGTTATTTGGATGGTTTACAAAAAGCTGTAAAAACCCCGTACTTGCCATTTAGCCGCTTAGGTTTAGATGATGCCACGGGTGAACCAATTCAAATTAATGACCATGTGCTGCAAATTGAAAATGAGTACTACAGTTTGGTGCGCCCAAAACAAGTACCACAAGAAGGTGAAACCCCATCTCAAGCACTTGCCAATCGTGGTATTGGTTATGTCGAATTGCGTGCGGTAGATGTCAATCCGTACAGCCCAATTGGGATAGATGAAGATACAGCAGGCTTTTTGGAAGTCTTGGCATTGTATTGTTTATTGCAAGACAGCCCTGCCTTGTTAGATGCAGAACAAAGCATTATCGAAAAAAATCAGGCTGAAGTGGTCAATCGTGGGCGTGCGCCAAATGCGCAAATTCAAGAGGGCGATGTTAAAACCCCAATTGAAGCTTGGGGAAAGCAGTATGTCACCGCGATGCAACCTTTGGCTGCTTTACTTGATCAATGTTATGCGACGCAGCTATATTCTCAAGCTTTAGAGCGCATGATGGCACGTTTGCATGAAGACGATGAAACCCTGTCGGCACACATGATTGCCGATACTATTCAACATGGCGGTACCTGGGGCTTTGGCAGTTATATGGCCCAGCAACATGCACATGCCTATGAGCAACATCTATTGCGTCCTGAAACACAAACATATTTTGATGAAATTGCAGTGCAATCTATTCAGCAACAAAAACAACTTGAACAAGCACAGGGTCTGAGTTTTGCAGACTATGTCGCACAATATAGATAACAGCTCAGAGATTTAAACATGCAATTGAGTTATCGTCTGCTAAGTGGTGTTTTATTTTTAGCCAGTGTCATCGGGATGACATTTGCATTGTATTTAGAGCATGTGCAAGGTTTAGCGCCGTGTCCACTGTGCGTTTTTCAGCGCGTGGGTTTAATTGCATTGGGCTTGGTTTCACTGATTGCTTTTGTGCATAATCCTAAATCTAACGTAGTTAAGCGTATTTATGCGCTGCTTGGCAGTATTGGAATTTTGTGGTCAGTGGGTGTGGCAGCACGACATGTGTGGCTGCAAAATCTTCCGCCCGATCAAGTGCCAAGCTGCGGTCCAGGACTGGATTATTTGGTAGATGCCTTACCCATGAAAGCTGTATTGCAACAAGTACTGTCCGGTTCAGGTGAATGTGCTGTGATTGACTGGACGTTCTTAGGGCAGTCTTTACCTGTGTGGTCATTGCTGTTCTTTAGCGTGTTGGCGATCATCAGTTTATGGCAATTGTTGCGTAACTATCCGTTTGTGGCATCGGCTACATTTGGCAAAGTGAAGAAAAAATAAATTCCGGCAGCCTACCCACTGAATTGATAAAAATGCGTCATCCATAAAATTGCGATGGCGCATTTTTTTTGTGTATCTGTTGAAAATCTATCTACCAATCATCGTGTTGTAGGGTATTTTGAACTGCTTGGACTGTGTTAGGTAAGCGCAATGCCTTCTAAACTTGACCAATCGCCAATAAATTCATGAATTTGCTGCTCTGGTACTTCTTCATGCGCAGGATAAAACCATTTCACCAATTGCTCTGCCACACTTGGATGATATTGTAACTGAAAGTGGTTCAGACCATAGAACACAGCTTTGTGCGATTCAGGCAGTTTTAATTGAAAACGTGGGTTAGGATGTTCCCCCAAAGCACTTTTTATACTGACCAAATAATCGCCAATGACTTTACGGGTCAGGTTCTGCTTTTTCTCAAACTCAATGCTTCCTGCCACAAAATAAGCATTAATATGGGTCGGCAAAGGCGCAGGTTTGCGGTTGTCATCTACCTGACCAATTCGTGCCTGATTGTGTTCCCAGTCATCATCTCGCACACTGCCATAGCGCAAATCTAAAATGCCGTTACTGCGGATATTCACCAAATGCCCGACAATTTTCACAATGGGGAAGCGACCTAATTTTTCCTGTAAATGGAAACCAAAACGCTCTAAAACTGCCCCGTGATGTGGTGAGCCCAAACAAACCAGATTTTCGACCAAGTGAATCCAGTGCTGTAAATTTTGCTTGCCGTAAAACAGCGCACTGCGCGATACCAAACCGCCCATGCTGTGCCCAATTAAATCAATACTGGTAATTTTAGGATGGCGCTGAATTAAATCATCTAAGGTATTGGCAAGGCTGCGACCATTGGCAGAAATACGACGTCCTGTATTGTAATTCAGATATAGCATGGTGTTATGGTCACGTTGTGCCAGTAATTTTTCACCAAAACCACCAAATTGATGTGTAGTCCAATCGAGGTGATTGCGGCATAAACCGTGCACAAAAATTACCACACGCCCAGACAAATCGCCCTGTTGGACTTCGCCATAATGGTCATAGAGCACCATGGGTAAGGCGAGCGGATTTTGCTGTTCGAGTAGATAATCTCCCAGTATGCCATTCAGTACACCCACTAAAAAATGTAGGCTTGGTGTAAGTGCCTTGTCATGTAAGTTGGGAAATTGCGCAATAATTTTACGTAAACCAGGCGCAATAAAGTGATAGCCGTATTGTTGTAAGCTGTGGAATGTAAACTTATACAACTTTTGAAAAGTCGCAGTTTTTTGAAACTTTTGAGAGCGTTGTTCGCTCATGCCAAATACGCTGAGCAAAACTTCACGCTGAATAGTTTGAATCACTTCGCTCATCACGGCATTCAGGCGCGTGCTGACCAACTGCGCCAAGCCTTCTAGTACATCGGCCTGACTTGGAGGTGTACGGTCCCATCTACAATAGGTTTCATGGAGCGGTGTTAAACTTGGCATACTGTGTTGCCCCTTATGTTCCCATATACCGAACGCTTTATTTTTACTTGGGTTCGCGGTATAAACTCAAGGGTCTGCTGGCATTTCATGAATTTACAGGACTGTAAATTTTTAGCTGAATTGTCACCAAACCCGATACTTTTATTTTATCGTGTTCATCTTGAACTACTTGTAAAATACCGATGAATGCCAAGATGTTCGCATCTTTTTGTCTAACAATTGCATTTTTCCATGAAAATTAAATTAAAAACGCAAAATAAGTGCTGTATCAGCCAAAAAATGAATGGTGTTGCTCAGAAATGTCACGCATGAATTTAATTTACTTACATGGTTTTCAAAGTAGTCCCTTGTCCATGAAAGGGCAGTTATTGCATGCTTATGTACAGCAGCATCGCCCTGATATTCAAATGCACTTGCCCGATTTAAATGCCCCACCTTTACAGGTCTTAGCAAACGTTTCGGGATTGATTCAAAGTTTGACCAACGTGGCGTTGGTAGGGAGCAGTCTAGGCGGCTTTTATGCGACACAACTGGTCGCACAGCATCATGTACCTGCTGTTGTGATTAACCCTGCTATGCGACCATGGCAATTGTTTCAGGACTTGTTTGGCGATGTGTTGCCATACGTGGTACATCCGAACTGGAGCTTAACTGCAGCGCAATTGGATGACTTAGCAGACATTGCGTTGCCAGTTGCGCAAGATGCAGACAAAATATTGGTGTTATTGCAACAAGGCGATGAAGTTTTGGATTATCGTGAAGCGCAGCGTTATTATAGTGCTGCCTCGCCTTCGGCCATGATCATGACTGAAGCGCACGGCAATCATGCCATGGATGATTTTGCAGACAAAATTCCGATGTTACTGCAATTTTTATCGGATTCCCTAGCTTAAGGAAACAGTACAACGTGTCTCAATATACCGCTCAATCTCTTGAAGTTTTATCTGGTTTAGATCCAGTACGTCGTCGCCCGGGCATGTATACCGACACCACACGTCCGAACCATTTGGCGCAAGAAGTTATTGATAATTCGGTGGATGAAGCACTTGCAGGGCATGCCAATAAAATTACCGTAAAAGTCTATAAAGATGGCTCTTTGTCGGTAGAAGACAATGGCCGTGGTATGCCTGTCGATATTCACCCAGAATACGGGCAAAGCGGGATTGAAATTATTCTGACCAAGCTGCATGCAGGCGGTAAGTTCAGCACCGACAACTACCAATTTTCGGGTGGTTTGCACGGGGTCGGTATTTCTGTCGTGAATGCCTTATCCAGTCGGGTTGAAGTGACCGTACAGCGTCAAGGCAACCTGTATAAAATGGCTTTTGATCAGGGCGAAGCGGCAGCCCCTTTAGAAGTTTTAGAGGGCAAAGCACCAAAACGTGCTTCGGGTACGTTGGTACATTTCTGGCCTGAAGCTAAATATTTTGATTCGCCTAAATTTGCGCTTAAAGCCTTAAAACACAATTTAAAAGCCAAAGCTGTACTGGCTGCTGGTTTAGAAATTCATTACATTGATGAAATTAACGATGAAAAAATTGTTTGGCAGTTTGAAAATGGTCTAGTCGACTATTTGATGGATGAGCTGGAAGATCGTGAGATTGTACCTGCTCCTGCTTTTGTGGCCACAGGTGAGGCAGAACGTGCCAGTGCCGAATTTGCAATTTGCTGGAATGTAGAAGGCGGCGAGCAAATTCAGGAAAGTTATGTCAACTTGATTCCGACTGCGCAAGGTGGTACGCATGTCAATGGGCTGCGTTCTGGTGTGACCGATGCTTTACGCGAGTTTTGTGAATTACGCAATTTATTGCCGCGCAATTTAAAACTGTCTGCCGAAGATGTCTGGGATGGGGTCAACTATATTTTATCGTTAAAGTTCCAAGAACCGCAGTTTTCAGGGCAAACCAAAGAGCGTTTATCGAGCCGTGAAGCGGCAAGTATTATGCAGAATATCGCCAAAGATGCCTTTGCCTTGTGGTTGAACCAAAACTCTGACATTGCCATGCAATTGGCAGAAATGGCTATTTCCAAAGCAGGTCGTCGTTTAAAAGCGGCGAAAAAAGTAGAACGTAAAAAAATTGTTTCAGGCCCAGCCTTGCCAGGTAAACTGGCCGACTGCGTGGGGCAAACCCGTGAAGAATCGGAACTGTTTATTGTAGAAGGTGATTCTGCAGGGGGGTCTGCCAAACAAGCGCGCGATAAAAACTTTCAGGCGATCATGCCAATTCGCGGAAAAATTTTAAATACGTGGGAAGTATCTTCGGACGAGGTTTTGGCTTCACAGGAAGTACACGATATTGCAATTGCGATTGGGGTTGACCCAGGCAGTGATGACTTGTCTGAATTACGTTACGGCAAGGTTTGTATTTTGGCCGATGCCGACTCAGATGGTTTACACATTGCTACCTTGCTGTGTGCTTTATTCGTGAAACATTTCCCAAGCTTGGTGGAAGATGGGCATTTATACGTTGCCATGCCGCCATTATTCCGTATTGATGACGGTAAAGATGTGCATTATGCGCTAGATGAAGATGAGTTGGAAAATACGCTTAAAAAAGCCAAAACCAAAAATCCGCAAATTACCCGATTTAAAGGTTTGGGTGAAATGAATGCCAGTCAACTACGCGAAACCACGATGGATCCAAATACACGCCGTTTGGTGCAACTTGATTTAGATGACAGTCATTTTACTGCAGGTTTATTAGATAAATTGCTGGCCAAAAAGCGTTCTGCAGACCGTAAAGTATGGTTAGAGCAGAAAGGTAATTTAGCCGATTTGGCGGTTTAGCTGATTTAGTTTGGAAAAAGCATCCATTATTTTCAAAAAAGTAATGGATGCTTTTTAGTGTGATTTTAATTGGTATTTTATAATTCAATATTTTCAGGCCATAAAAAATATCCACCATATTGACTGGTTTTAAATTCTGCACCTACGTCTTTGCCTTGTTGAGTGAGTATGTGCTTTCCAGCATCATTGATATTTAAGAAGCCTTTTTCGGTAAAATGAGCCAACAATTCATTGGTTTTCATTTTATGTTTTGCTGCAAGTTTAGATGATGTTAATTTACCAACATTATTGTCATTGGTTTCTTCAACAGATTCATTTGTTGGTTCGGCTTTCACTTCATCTAAACTAATTCTAACTTCATCACTAATACGAATAATACGTTGTGCTTCTTCATAAGCATCTTTAAAGACATCTTGATCTTCATATTTGCGAATCAAAATGCCCATTTCGTTATTATTAATTTGGCTAAATTCATAAAGATTTAGACTAGAAATAATACATTCAGATTCATTGAGATAGCATTTAGCATGTAAGTTTTTACAAAAACTGAGCCGAACAAAATCAAGTTTTTGCATCCATTTTATTTCATCAGGATGTAAATCGCTTTTTCCATAAACGATTCGAATATCAATTTTGAGTCGATCTTTATCTTCAAGTAACTCTTTAATACGGTCATTTAAACGTAAATATGGGCTAATTAAAATTAACCTTTCTTTGGCATTTTTTATAAGTTCTTCTAAGAAAAAATTGGTCGCGCTCGTATTCAAAAACTTAGCCATTTAACCCTCCTCATCGTGTCTAAATTATTAAGTCCTGAGTATAGCGAATTTATTTAGGTAATTATTTGATGATTAAAATATTCTAAAATTAAGGTGAAAAAAATGGAGCATCTTGTGCTCCATTTTTATTGATACTTAACTAAAGAACCAATATACGAATAATGAAATAATAAATACGCACATGACGTTCAAGACCATGCCCACACTCATCATTTCACTTTGTTTAATTTGACCAGTACCAAATACAATCGCATTTGGTGGCGTTGCCACAGGAAGCATAAAGGCACAAGATGCCCCAATACCAATAATCACCACTAAAATTTCTTTTGGAATACCCATTTGGTCTGCAATTGCAGCAAATACAGGAACCAATAACGCAGCAGACGCTGTATTACTGGTAAATTCAGTTAAGAAAATAATGAAGATGGTCACCGCAAAAATCACTACCAATGGCGAAGTATCACCAAAGGTATTGGCAAGGGTTTGACCCAATACCAAAGATGCTCCTGAATCTTTTAAGATTGCACTGAGGGTTAGACCACCACCAAACAGTAATAACACGCCCCAATCGGTATTTTCAGCCACTTGCCGCCATGATGCAGTACCTAGCATGACCACCAAACATGCAGCAGCTAATGCAGTCCATGTATCGGGTTGGCTAATACCAAAGGTTTCGCTAAGTTTTTTACCAAAAATCCATGCCACTGCAGTACATGCGAATAAAATCATCGTTGCAATACGGGTTTTGGTCCAAGGAATGACTTCAGTTTCAAAATGAATTTTCTGGTTTAAATTTGGACGCAATACCAAGTATAAGCTGACCAACATCGCTGGTAGTAAAATCAGCATCATTGGTAAACCAATTTTCATCCAGTCAGCAAAGTCATAGTCTAATGCTTTGGCTGCAATGGCGTTTGGCGGCGAACCGACCAAAGTACCCAAACCACCTAAACTGGCAGAGTAGGCAATCCCCAATAAAATGAAAACGAAGGTTTTACGCTCTTTGGTGGCATCAAGGTGTGACAATAAACCCAGTGCTAACGGTAGCATCATTGCCGCGGTGGCTGTATTGGAAATCCACATTGACAACGCAGCAGTGACCGCAAAAATAGATAAAACCGAAATTCCCAAATGACCGCCCGACATGGAAATAATCCACATTGCAATTTTACGATCCAGTTTCTGAATGTGCAGTGCAGTTGCTAAAGCAAAACCACCAAAGAACAGGAAAATAACAGGATCGGCAAAAGTTGCCAATGCCTTGCTGGTGCTAATTGGCTCAAGCACTTTGCTGGCATTTTCTACAGGCATGCCCAAAATTACGGCAAGCACTGGCACCAAAAGCGCGGTAATGGTAATGTGTACAGCTTCGGTGAGCCATAATATACCAATAAAAAGCAACAGACTTAGACCCTTATTTGCATTTTCATCATAGGGCAAGACATTGTATAAACCGAAAGAGAGCAGGGCTGCAATTGCAACAATCACCCAGGTCTTGATCAGTTCTTTTCGCTTAATATTGGCTGGCACTTCTATATGGTTATTTTCCATAGAAGTTCACTCCGTCAAAAAGGAATTAAAAGAAAAGAGGGAAGATTGGTCGATGCAAACGACCGAAGCAGTCTGAATAGACTGTCTTTTAAGCTAGCTTTAATTATAGGTTTAAAAATTTATTTAAGCTAAAAAAATCTAAATAATTTTCCATTTGTTATGTACATTTTAATGATTTATACCATCAATGCAGGCTGTTTTAAAATGATGGATAATCCTTGAGCAATTGCGTAAATAGCCATAAGACCCAGTAAAGTAAATACAATCTGCTTAAATACAGTCTGAGAAATATTTTTACGAATCTGACTGCCCACATAAACCATTGCCACAGAAATTAGGCAAATCAGGGCTAAAACTTGTAATTGTATGTGATTAAACTGTTGAATGACTGGAAATAAAACTGCCAGTTGAATGAGTTTGGAAATAATAAAATTTAAGTTACTAATCACTACAATATCAGTTTTGCTGTGTTGGGTGCTGAGCAAATACATCATCAGAAATGGTGCCATGGCATTCGTTGCACCACCAATCACACCTGCTAGAAAACCAAAAATCAGCATATTTTTCAGTGAGGCAGAAATTTGCAAAGGATATTGTCGAAATTGATCGGCCACATAAAGCAGAATTAGTAAACCCATCGCAAATTTTAAATAGCCTTCATTTAGAATCAGCAGCAAACTGACGCCCAAATAGCTGCCAATCAGCGCACTGAGAATTAAGCCCCAATATTTTTTGCAGTAGCCATATAAACTGCTCAATAAAGATTGCTGTGTATCGCCCCGCAGCATAAATAGATTTAACAGTAAACAGGGAATAAGGACTAAGGCAACTGCGGTACTGAGTGGATACAGCATCGCCACTGCTGCGGTGCTGAGCATAGGAAAGCCAAAACCACTCATGCCATGCAAAATTGCAGCAATCGCACAAAACAGCAGAATAATGAAATCGGTTTTTTGCATGTGGGGTTCACAGTGCTTTTTATTTGAAATTTAACTCAATGTAGCGGAGTTTTGCACCAAGTACAAATGGCTTGCGTGGTGGTGTGCAATGTATAACGATTGAAACTATTTTAACGACTAATAAAAAAGCAAGACTGAAGTCTTGCTTTTTTGAATAGCGATGGGGCAGGCTTAGAAGTGGTATTTGACCAATGCGCTAACATCGTTTTGATCTACGCCTTTAATTCCAAACTTGTTGTTCCAAACAGAGTGTTCGATACCCACGTATAATTTAGTTTTAGGTGAAATGTGTTTGCCCACATTCCATTTATATTGAGAAGTCCAGTTCAATTCGCTGGCATGGTCATCTTCTGCCGTAGACCAGTCTAGGAAAGCATCGGCCAAGAACTCTTCTGAACCAATTTTAAATGGAACAGCATAATTGATGGTCATTTGATAATCATCTTCTTGGTCATCATTTTCTACTTTATAGAAGTTGATGTTTGCATATTGGGTATATGGGATGTCTAAAGCAAATCCAATACCGTATAAGAAGTTATTGAATTCAGTATTGGTACCGTGTCCAGCATTATGTTCCCAAGTGGTTGCAATGAGAACATCTTTCACTGGGCCAAAAGATAAGTTTTGACCTGTAGTTTCACCCAAGCTTAACCGTGGTGCTAATTCAAAATAGGTTGAGTCATCATCATTGCCATCCCACTGTTGGTCAACGAAGAAGAACACATCAGAATATTTGAGTTTAGCTGCATATTCAGCAGTAAGAGTCGTACGATCTTCAGTACCTACTTCATAGTTTTCACCATAAAGACCAGTCAAGCTGAAATCCTGCCATACAATAGGATTTGCTTGCGTAAAAGTTGCAGCAGTAGAGAGAGCGCATAGCGCAGCAATATGTGTAAATTTCATAAAATAAGACCCCAAGAAAAGCGTTTCAAGGATACAGATTCTTAAGCAAAAATAAAGCAAAATTCGATTATTGACAGGTCATTTCTTGGTATTTTTTGCCAATTCTAAAAGCGCTGCATTTTTTGCAGGATTTAAAACCAATGGTAAAAATAATGTCTAGCTTTTTGCATGCCATGCTAAGCCCCTTAAAAGCATCAAGTTTCTGTGTTGAAAAATCAATCACATCTGCTTGAACAGTCAAATTGATTGCTTATTGAACATCTGAGCGAAAACTTGTCCTAAAAGGGTTATTCTTTTGCTGCTTTTCTATAAATATCGCTTGCATATTTTTTGGATAGGCCCGATATTCAAGGTATAGGGACACGGTTCTGCAGACTTAAAAGTGTTCATCATTCAAACGGGAGGAAGTTATTCCAAACTAAGTTGAAGATGTACTTTATGCTGTAAAAACAGCACATTATAAACACGCTAAAACGTATATGTATAAAATTATATGTAAGATTTTGGCACAACAAGATTCAGAAATAACGAACGCAAGAGGATGAAATCATGAATATTGAAATCCGTACCGATAAAAACATTCAAAACAGTGATCGATTAATTAGTTACGTTCGTGAAGAACTGAATAATGAATTCCAACGCCACAGTGAGCGTATTACCCATTTTTCAGTACATTTTAGTGATGAAAATGGGGAAAAAGGCGGTGATGACGACATCCGTTGCATGATTGAAGCCCGTCCAGCAGGTTTAAAACCAGTGGTTGTGAATCATCGTGGTCATAATATTGATACAGCCATTCATGGTGCGATTGACCGCTTAAAACGCAGCCTCGAACATGCGTTTGAGAAAAATGAGAATCCTCGTGGTGCTCGCCCAGAATTTGTAGATACAGATGTTGGTGGCGACGACGAATAAGGATCAGACAGATTCCAAGAGCCTCGCAAATTTTGCGGGGCTTTTTTGTGTTTGCATGCAGCCAATGCACTAAATTCACCATTTCCTGACATTTATCTCATACAAATGTCGCTTTATTGGGCATAATAGTTCTAAATTAAACATTGAATAAGAGAGCTCTCTGCATGTTAACTGCGCAACAACAAGTCTTGGTGCAAGCAATAGAAGAATTAGACCTTGCCCAAGTGCAACGCCTATTGGCAGACGGTTTAGACCCTAACTTTATGGATGCCGAAAAAGGCCCTGTGATTTCAGTTTGGTCAGATGGTTTATTTCAATGGTGGGAAAAAGTCTGTGAAGCATACGAAGCGGGTCAACCACTCACAGAGCAGCAAAAACAGCAAGATTTACAAGTGCATCTCGATATATTAGAGGCACTGATTCAAGCTAAAGTGAATTTGCATTTATGGGATGCCGAAGAAATTTATGGCCCGTTATGGGATGCGGCTTCTGCAGCGTGTGTTCCTGCTGTACAGCGTTTATTGGATGAAAAAGTCGATCCGAACAGCAAAGATGAAGATGGTTTAACTATTCTATCTTCAATTAGTGATTTATTGTTTGATTGTGATTTTGACGAAATTCAGTGGTCGGATGCTTTGCCAGAAGAACAACAGACTTTAGAATTGTTGCGTCGTTATGGCGCTAAAATGAGCAAAGAATTGGCCTAAGAGCAGAGATAATAATATGTCAGCATTAAAAACAGTTGGTTTGATCGTGGCGGCAGGCATCAGCATGCAGGTGAGCGCGGCAGATTTTGAATTTGATCGTCCTGGTGCAGGAATCAGTACGGGTATTACACCTGTAGGGAAATTGGCTTGGGAACAGGCTTTGCCAAGTGCAAGTTATCAGGAAAGCAACAATGCTTTGGGCGAAAAAGTTAAAACCACTCGCCTCAATGCTGACATGCTGTTACGTACAGGGTTGGCACAAGATTTAGAGTTGCAATTGGGCTGGCAAGGTCCTGCTTGGAGCAAAAGCAAAACCGCAGGTCAATCGGTTGAAGAGGATGGTTTAGGCGATGTCAGCATTGGTTTGAAACAAGCCATTGATTTAAATGACGACAAACTTTCCATGGCCGTGTTGTTGCAAGCGCTAATTGCTACAGGCAATGATGGTTTTAGCGAAGAAGATGATATTTATAGCTTGGCTACGGCAGTCAACTATCAATACAGCGAGCTGTTAAAAACAGGCATCAACATGCGTTATGATGTGCAAAATAGCGATTGGGCGATTACAGCGATTCCCAATATTCAATACCGTTTAAACGATCAATGGTCAGGTTTTTCAGAATTAGTCTATCGTAAAGCTGAAAGTCAGGATAATGAATATGGCTTAACTTCAGGGGTGATTTACGCACTGAATGAACGCACTCAGCTGGATGCCAGTGTCTGTGTCGATTTAGACGGTGCAGATAAAAGTTACCGTGCAGGTTTAGGTATGGCGTTCCTATTCTAAGCAATCAAAACCATTTAAAGCTTTAAAATACGTTGTATGCTGCAGCAGGCTAAACTCATCAAGCTTGCTGCAGATTCGTTTTCATCCTAATCAAGTTCATGCCGAGGCGAGCAGAACATGAAGCAGTCCTTATTTCAGACTTTTTGGCAAGCTGCTGTTGATCTCATGGCTGACATTCTGCGTTATGTGACACAGGGTTTATCTTGTCTGCTCGCAAGTCTATTTTTGCTATGTTCGTTAAGCCTACATGCGGAAGCGCCTTTGCTTCCACCTGAACAAGCCTTTCAGTTTAGTGTTGAATCGGTCAATCTCCAGCAAGCCGAACTGCGTTGGAACATGCCTGAACAGTATTATTTGTATCAGCATCAATTTAAGGTTGAGCATGGACAGCAAATACTGGCTTTAGAGTTGCCTCCCGCAGAAGATGTCTATGATGAAAACTATGGACACACTCAAGTTTATTATCGACAAGTCAGTTTTAAAATCCCTACGCAGGCTGCACAGCGCTATCAAGTGAGCTGGCAAGGTTGTGCGCAAGATCGACTTTGCTATCCGCCACAGCGCATTGAATTTCAGACCGACAGCACTGGTCTAGTGATTTTAGACAATCAAAGTGCAGCACAAAAAAATCTGTGGGGCGGACACAGTAACCCACCCCAGAATGTATTTTCGACAACTCAGACAAACTCCACTCTAGCATCTTCAACAAGTCCTGCAGCAGCGCAACCCGTCACCGCACAAGATCAAATGTGGTCAGAAAAATTGGCACAGAGTTCGTTTGCCTATGGCTTGCTGCTGTTTTTTGGTTTAGGGGTTTTATTGGCCTTTACCCCATGCTCCTTGCCGATGCTACCGATTTTGACCTCCTTGTTGGTGCGTGAACATAAAGGTGTCAAAGCGTGGACGATTGCACTGGTCTTTGTCTGTAGCATGGCAATGGTCTATGCCATATTGGGTTTAATTGCGTCATCCGCAGGTTTGAATTTTCAGCGTTGGTTACAACAACCTGCGACTTTAATTGCTTTTAGTTTGCTATTTGTGCTGTTTGCTTTAAATCTGTTTGGGTTGTTTGAAATCAAGTTGCCGCATGCTTGGGTCAATCGACTCGATCAGGCACAATCCATGCAAAAAGGCGGTAATTTGGCAGGTGCTGCACTCATGGGCATGTTGTCGGCACTTTTAGTTGGCCCATGTATGACTGCACCACTGGCAGGGGCGTTATTGTTTATTTCACAAACCCAAAGTCAGATGCAAGGGGCGCTGCTGCTATTTACGCTCGGTTTTGGTATGGGCACGCCGTTATTGTTGGCCAGTGTGCTTGGTGCAAAAGCTTTGCCACGCGCAGGTTTGTGGATGCATCAAGTTAAAGTGCTGTTTGCCTTTATTATGTTGGCATTGGCATTGTATTTTATTCGTCCTTTATTGGGTGAAGCATGGATGCAATGGCTTAGTTTGGCACTTGGACTGGGTTTTGTCGGCTATGTGCTGCATCGTTTGAGTGGCTATCATGGTGCGCTGCGGGCGATTTATCTGAGTGCGTTATTAGTGGTGGTGCCGTATCTGATTTATAACCAATATCAACACAGTCAGCGTTTTTGGCAGCAGAAAAACGATGCCGTCTTAGAATGGCACCGAGCAACGACTGCAACAGAATTACAACAGTTACTTGCCCAAGCTCCGAAAAATCAGCGCATGATTATAGATGTCTATGCCGATTGGTGTGTGGCGTGCCGTCCGATTGAACAGCAGGTATTGACATCCTCTACCGTAAAACAGGCACTTGCAGAATTTTATTTAATTAAACTCGATTTAAGCCATTACGATGCCAGTCATCAAGCCTTGTTGAATCAGTGGGAAATTTTAGGGCCACCTACCTTTTTATTTTTGGATGCACAACAACAAGAAATTCGCAGCCTACGTTTAACGGGTGCATTTAACGAAAGCACTTTGTTAAATCAACTGCAGCAACTTCAAACCACACAGGAATCATCGCCATGATGCAGCTGTACATTGCCAATAAAAATTATTCGAGCTGGTCGATGCGCCCGTGGTTGGTACTGAAGGCGTTTGATTTGGCTTTTGAAGAAATACAACTGAACTTTCCATGCGAGCGTGGTGAGGGCGATTTTAAACAACGTGTCCTAGAAATTAACCCCAATGGTAAAGTGCCTGCCTTATTAGATCGGGGTAGATTGGTTTGGGATTCTCTCGCCATTTGCGAATACTTGGCAGAGCATTATCCTGAACAGGCACTTTGGCCACGTGACGCACAGCAACGAGCTTGGGCGCGTAGCATCAGCGCAGAAATGCACAGCGGTTTTACCGATTTACGCAGTTTATGTGGCATGAATATTCGCGCCAATTTAGCAGAAGTGGGTGCAAAATTATGGCAAGAACATTCGGGTTTAAGACAGGATGTGGCACGCATTGAACACATTTGGTCGGCACGTCCTGCAGCAGATGGTTTCTTGTGTGGTGAATTTAGCATTGCTGATGCGTTTTATGCTCCTGTGGTGACACGTTTTATGAGTTATGCTTTGCCTGTGAGCGCAAAAAGCCAACACTATATGCAGCGGGTCATGCAACATCCAGCCATGCAGATGTGGGTGCAGGCAGCTTTAAAAGAACCGATGTGGGTTAATTATTTAGAGCCTTATCAAAACCAAGTAAAATGAATTGTAAAAAGTAGGATTAGGAAAAATACTGCGGAAGTTTTTGTGCGGTAAAGTGGTCTTTTTTGTTCCAAAAATAAAACATAGTGTCTTAGTTTTTCTAATTATTTTATTTACGCTGCACGATTAAAATAGCGTTATTAAATGAATACAAGAGTGGAACATCCCCATGAAAATTTTACACATCGACTCGGGTATTTTGGGTAAAAACTCAGTTTCACGTCAGTGAAGCCAAGCGATTGTGCAACAATTGACTGCAAAAAATAGCAATGCGCAGATCGGTTATTTAGATTTAGTACAACAGTCAATTCCGCATTTAACTACCGAAATTTTAATGGGGCAGGATGCAGAACAAGCGACTTTAAGTTAAAAAATCATCTAGCAATATATTGATGCCGATGTCGTGGTGGTGGGTGCAGCCATGTATAACTTTGGTTTGACTTTAACCTTAAAAGCATGGATTGACCGCATTAGCGTGGCGGTGGGTATTGTTGATAACAACCTTGCCGACCTTCAGGAAGATTTCCTGAAAACCATTTTCAACTTTACCGGGTGAATGATGTAGAAATTATTCGCGCTGAAGGGGTGAGCATGTCGGAATTTAAAGACCAAGCCCTTGCCAATGCAATGCAAAAAAATCAGGCGATTTAACCCACTATTTCAATAAAAAAAGCTCAGTGCTTTAAGGGTACTGAGCTTTTTTAAAATAGATGGATCGGCTAAAAGGGTAGGTGAGCAAAGACTTATATGGTTGAACTTAACTTTGATCTTGTCGATGTGCAAACTCTGCCAAATCTGCGAATGCACGTTTGGCTTCTTCAAACCACGGTGAAAACATTTGAAAATTGTGCCACATACCCGTGTAGAGTTTGTAATGCACTTCTACGCCTGCCTGTTCGGCTTTTTCTTTAAAGCGTGTTGCATCGTCCAGCAAAATTTCTTTAGAACCAATTTGTACTAAAACGGGTGGCAATTCATGTAAGTCGTCAAATAATGGCGAAATTTGCGGGTCTGCCCGATCAAGTTCAGGTGGTACATAATAATCAATGCCTGTTTCCAGCGTTTCAATTGACAGCAGGGCATCATGCTTGCTGTTATAACGCAAGGATTCACTGGTGAGGGTTAAATCTAAAAATGGTGACAGCAGCATTAAGCCACTCACTTGCGGCAATTGCTCATCACGTATTTTTAAAGCTAGCGCCAACGCTAAATTTGCACCGCAAGAATCTCCTGACAAAATAATATCTTTGGCGTGTATACCTTGCGCCAACAGACTTTGATAGACATCAAACACGGCTTCCAAAGCATGTGGAAAAGGATGCTCAGGTGCAAGCGGATAATCGACATGAATCACTTGCATTTGGGTGCGTGCCGCAACTTGACTCAAAAATGCTCGATGGGTATTTAACGAACCCAGAAAAAAAGCCCCGCCATGAATATGAAAAATGAGCTGTGTTGCAGCATTCTGTGGTTTTAATTCTTCGGCATGCAGACCTGCTAAACGCAGCGCGCGTACCTGCACCGACTTTTGCATGGGAAATAAACGGCACATTTGTTCTAGTGCAAAACGTACAGAATTGGGGGGTAAATTAAATTGGCTTGGTTTGCGAATGGTGGTTTTTAAAAACTGCTCTGTAATAATTTGTTTCCACATGGGGTTAATCTTCATGATTTTTCCATCTTGTTCTTTATTTGATCGGATATTTGTGTATTTACCAACATAATTTACAAGGGTACACTAAACGGTCACATTCAAAAATTGCAAATTTGTTGTGGCTTTTTAATAATAAAGTTGTCTAATAGTAGACTAGGGAAACAAAACAATGAAAAAAATTGCACTTGCATTCGGGCTGTTAGGTTTAAGCGCTTTGGCCAATGCTGCAGATCCGCTTAACGGCACAGTTTGGAAAACAATTGACGACAAAACCAAGCAACCCAAAGCCACGGTAAGATTTACTGAGCAAAAAAATGGAACTTTAACCGCAAGCATTCAGTCTATTTTAACGCCTGGTGAAGAAAATGCCTGTACAAAATGTGAAGGTCCGTATCACAACAAATCACTCAAAGGTTTGACCATTGTTCGCGGTCTGAAAAACACAGGTGGCACGAGCTACGATGGTGGTTCAATCCTTGATCCTCAAACAGGTAAAACCTACAAGCTAAAAGGTAAACTTGCCGATGGTGGTAAGAAACTTGAATTGCGTGGTTTCATTGGTGTAGCGGCATTGGGTCGTAACCAAACATGGATTCGTGCGAACTAAGCATGTATTCCACCCTCTGCAATTGAAATCATATTGCACAGGATATAAAAAACCTGCTCCATGTGAGCAGGTTTTTTATTGGTATTTTTTAAATTTAACCTAAATAACGATAAGCTTCTTCATCAAAACCCGCAATAAAGCCTGATTCAGTTTTTAAGACAGGACGTTTAATTAAACTAGTGTGAGTGCAAAGTGCTTCAATTAAGTTAGCTTCACTGGCCAAAGCGGTTTGCTGTTCTGCCTCACTGAGTTTGCGCCAAGTGGTGCCTTTTTTATTCAGTACTACATCTTGTCCAAGTGCATCTAACCAACTTTTGACAGTGTCGGCATCGATTCCTTGCTTTTTATAATCATGAAACTCATAACTTAGCCCCAATTCATTGAGTAAATCGAAAGCTTTTTTCATTGAGTTGCAGTTTTTAATCCCATAAATTTTTAACATATTTTTTCACGTTAATATCATCAAACTGGCTATAGCCTAGCCCAAAATAACGTGAAGTGCTAGAAACCTGCAGTGAACAATGATTGGCTGTTTAAATGGTATGTGTCATCAAGATGTCATATCGATGTCACCAAATTGACACTTGATCGCTCTAAAATGGGACGCATAAACAGAACAAAATAAAAAAACTTGATAAGAACAGACTCAAGTGAAAATAAAAAATACAGTGAAGAACAACAGTAATAGCGCAAAATAGAAAATAAGATGATAAAAAAAGAAAACCCGCATTTAATCATCCTGATTATGCGGGTCTCATTTTAACGTCCATTGTTACTTCCTTGAAACTAACCAAAACTAGTTAGTTTATTTTCCATCCTTCGGCTTCCAATCCTTTTGTGTCATCCTGACTGTCCCTTTGCCGTGATGCAATAATGCGCTGAATCGACTTGAAGATAAATACACAAAGTCGACAGATTAAGTGCGAATTGAACCTCAGTTGAGTGAACAATTGTTCACTCATATAGGCTGTGAAATTTGTGTGAATATTAAATCTTATAATCAATAATCACAGGAGCATGGTCACTAAACCATTCGTCTTTATACACCCAAGCATTGACAGTACGTGCTTTCCAGTCGGGTGAACAGGCATGATAATCAATCCGCCAACCAACGTTTTTGGCACGTGCTTGCCCACGATTTGACCACCAAGAATACAGCTCTGCTTCATGGCGTACTTCACGGAAGGTATCGACATAGCCTAAGTCATTATAAATATGATCTAACCATGCACGTTCATGTGGTAAACAGCCTGAAGACTTTTGGTTACCCGACCAGTTTTTAATATCAATACGTTTATGTACGATGTTGTAGTCACCACAGACAATGATCGATTTATTCTCTTCACGCCACTGTTTTAGAATTTTTTGATACTCTTCTAAAAAGTGATCTTTGCGCATTTGCGCTTCTTCACCTGAAGAGCCAGAAGGCAAATACAGTGAACAGATGTAAATTGGGTGATCTAGTCCTACATCAAATTCAGCACTGATAAAACGACCCTGAGAATCGGCCAATTCAAAGCCTAAACCATTTTGCACAGAAACAAAGGGCAAACGGCTATAAATGGCTGTCCCTGCGTAACCTGCGCGTTCTGCAGGGAAAAGATGCGTGTGCCAGCCTTCGGGCTTAAATTTATCGGTCCATTGGGCGTGGGTGATGCGGCTTTCCTGCATGCAAATCACGTCTGCTTCAGACTTTTCTAACCATTCGAGTAAGCCTTTGCTTACCGATGAACGCAACCCATTGACGTTAATTGAAACCACTCGAAGAATTTTTTGATCACTCGGATAGCTACTCTTTGGTATCATGCTCGGGTCTTACCTCAATGTATTAATTTGGAGCACCTCATGACATCGCCAGCTCAATTTAACCCGCAAGCTTTTATCGAACTCGCCTTATCACGTGGTGTGCTTAAATTTGGTGAGTTTACTTTAAAATCGGGTCGTGTGAGTCCTTATTTTTTTAATGCAGGTTTGTTGAATGATGGCGAAGCTTTATCGCTATTGGCTTCGGGCTATGCAGATCAACTCATGCAATGCAAAAACGTAGATGTTATTTTTGGGCCTGCTTATAAAGGTATTCCATTTGTAGCAGCTACAGCAGTGGCTTTATCACAAAATCATGGCGTAAGTGTGCCGTGGGGTTTTAACCGTAAAGAAGCCAAAGACCATGGTGAAGGTGGTGTGTTGGTGGGTGCTGCAGTTGAGGGCAAAAAAGTTTGGATTATTGATGATGTGATCACTGCGGGTACAGCTATTCGTGAAGTGGTGACCATTTTGAAAAATGCAGGTGCGCAAATTGCGGGTGTATTGGTCGCTTTAGACCGTCAAGAAAAAGGTCAGGGCGATTTGTCTGCGATTCAGGAAGTGCAAAAAGAGTTGGAGATTCCTGTGCATGCTTTAATTACCATGAAAGATTTAATGAATTATTTAGATGCCAAAGGTGAAAAAGAGGCCTTGGCGAAAATGGAAGCGTACCGTGTGAAGTATGGGATTTAAGTCTCATGCGCATTATTTAATGATCGTATGGAACACTGATCAATAATTTAGCGTGGAACGTGATAAATCTGTAAAAAACCCAGATCGGTAGGTTTGGGTTTTTTGGGTAATGCATTGAATTGTAATGAATAATTTTTTGTTTTAGAGTTGCATGTTGTTAAGCTTAGAAAAATTAAATTTTAGTTTCTTTATAGATCAGCGTATATAAGAAAACAGAAGAAGCTCAACTGCTTATTTTGAAGTTAGTTTGATTAGATAGTAATAGTCAACTGGCAATTTGAACTGTAATATTACCTCCCCCCCCCCTGAGCTTGATTATTCCTATTGAGGGCTCAATTAGTACATCTAAGCGTACTCACTCTGTCTCCTCCTCACAATTCTTACACTCCAGCATCACCCCCAACTTCTCCTTGCGCCCTTGCTCTGTGATTACCCACGGGCGGTTTTGCCACGGCGGATTATGCCGCACATGCTGCCCGTGACCGCAGGCCAAATCTGCGACCCAATCATTTTCTTCATCTAAATGAAAACCAATAATTGCTTGTTGCATCGCGTACTCCCAAGTGCATGATGATTGTGGATGAAGCGTTACGAAAATTGCAGCAACACCAAAGCCAAACTCCGCTATACTTTTGCTTATTCAATTCTTCAAAAGAGCACCGAAATATGCGCGTACTTGTGGTGATGGACCCTATTGAAACAGTCAATCTCAAAAAAGATTCCACCATGGCAATGCTATGGGTTGCTTCACGTCGTGGGCATACCTTGGGCTATGCATTACAGCAAGACTTATATATTGATCAGGGCAAGGCATTTGGTCTGATTGCTCCGCTTAAAGTCTTTGAAGACTATAACCATTATTACGAATTGGGCGAAAAACACAAAGAATCCTTAGCCGATTACGATGTCATCCTCATGCGTAAAGACCCGCCTTTTGACATGAATTTCGTTTATACCACGTATATTTTAGAGCAAGCTGAGCGCGAAGGCGCATGGATCATCAATAAACCGCAAAGCCTGCGTGACTGTAATGAAAAGCTGTTTGCGACCCAATTCCCAGAACTACAAGTTCCGACATTGGTTACTTCACAACAAAGCCTGATTCGTGAATTTATTCAGCAACATGGCGATGTAATTGTTAAACCGCTCGATGGTATGGGTGGCATGGGTATTTTCCGTTTGTACCAAGACGGGGTCAATATAGGCTCAACCCTTGAAATTTTGACCAATAACGGCACTCAGCCCATCATGGCGCAGCGTTATATTCCAGAAATTGTAGAGGGTGATAAACGCATCCTCATGATCAATGGCGAGCCTGTGCCGTATTGTTTGGCCCGTATTCCACAAAATGGCGAAGTGCGTGGCAACTTAGCTGCAGGTGGTTTGGGTGAAGCACGTCCATTGACTGAAAATGACAAAGTCATTGCCGCCAAAGTTGGACCATTTTTACGTGAAAAAGGCTTGATTTTTGTCGGGTTAGATGTGATTGGCAACTATGTCACTGAAATTAACGTGACCAGTCCAACGTGTATTCGTGAAATTGACGCACAGTTTGGCACATCTATTGCCGATGATTTATTTAAAGTACTTGAAGCAGGTCGTTCAAACTAAGTTTAGGCTTTAATGTTCACTGTATCAATACAAAAGCCGTTTCTATTTGAAAGCGGCTTTATTTTTAGACACGTGGAGACAAAAAACAACTTAAACACTTGCAAAAGGGTTCAAGCAAAGCATCTAAAATTGAATAAAACTTAACATTTTCCGTAGATTAATAATAAAACTAGTTTAAACTTGAAAATCTGTAGAAAAAAACAATCAAGCACTTGGTGAAAAAAAGTAAATAACCTTTCAAGCCCATGCGTTTGTGATTACAATTGATAGCTTATACAAGATTTTTATTTGCCTTATTTTGAGTTGAAGAATTAAACCGTGACTGATGCACAGCAACAACAGCCTAAACATGTCATGATGATGGCCGCAGGTACAGGTGGACATGTTTTTCCCGCTTTAGCCGTCGCAAAACAATTACAGCAACAAGGGATTCAAGTGTCATGGTTGGCGACCCCAACGGGCATGGAAAATCGTCTGCTTAAAAATCACAATATCCCGATTTACCAAATTAATATTCAAGGTGTGCGTGGCAACGGTTTGATCCGTAAACTGGCTGCACCATTTAAAATTTTAGGTGCAACATTAAGCGCCATGCGTTACATGAAGCAATTAAAAGTTGATGCAGTTGCAGGTTTTGGTGGTTATGTAGCAGGACCAGGTGGCTTGGCAGCACGCGCTTTGGGTGTTCCTGTGCTGATTCATGAACAAAATGCAGTCGCGGGTTTTACCAACACTCAATTGTCACGTGTGGCAAAAACCGTGTGTCAGGCTTTCCCAAATACCTTTCCAAACAGTAACAAAATTGTCACCACAGGCAACCCTGTTCGTGAAGAAATCACTGCGACCTTAAGCCCTGCATGGCGCTATCAGGAACGTGAAAAAGCAGGCTTGCCAATTCGTATTTTAATTGTGGGTGGTTCGCTTGGTGCACAAGCCTTAAATGAATGTGTACCTGAAGCGTTAAAGCAACTGAATGTTGCTTTAGATGTCTATCATCAATGTGGGCAAAACCATGCCGATGCGACGCAGGCACGTTATGCACACAAGCCTGACCATTTACAGGTTGAGGTACAGCCTTTTATTGAAGATATGGCCAAAGCCTATAGTGATGCCGATTTAATCATTTGTCGTGCGGGCGCGCTCACGGTAACCGAGGTCGCGACTGCAGGTGTTGCAGCAGTATTTGTGCCACTGCCTAGTGCGGTGGATGATCACCAAACTGCCAATGCCAAATTTTTAGCCGATTTGGGTGCAGCAAAAATCTGTCCGCAAGCCAGTATGACCCCCGAAAGTTTAACAACATTATTAACCCCGTTAATGAATCGTCAATTGTTGTCTGAAATGGCGGTCAAAGCCCGTCAGCAGGCACAGCCAGATGCAACTCAGCACGTGGTTCGTCTTATTCAAGCATTGTTCGAGTAAAATATGTCTCCATCTACACCCGCTGATCAAGCGAAAAAATTAATCAAAGTGCCTGAAATGCGCCGTATCAAACACATTCATTTTGTGGGTATTGGTGGCGCGGGGATGTGTGGTATTGCCGAAGTCTTGAAAAACCAGGGCTATAAAGTATCGGGTTCAGACATCAAAGCTTCAAAAACCACAGCGCAATTAGAAGAAAACGGCATCAAGGTTTATATTGGGCATGCGGCAGAGAATATTAAAGGCGCCAATGTGTTGGTGGTGTCTACTGCAATTGACCCAGAAAACCCAGAAATTAAAACAGCAATTGACACCCGTATTCCTGTGGTGCGTCGTGCTGAAATGCTGGGCGAGTTGATGCGTTACCGTCATGGTATTGCAGTCGCGGGTACACATGGTAAAACCACCACTACCAGTTTAATCACCTGTATGTTGGCCGAAGAAAACATGGATCCAACTTACGTGATTGGTGGTTTGCTAAACCGTACTGGGGCCAATGCAGCATTGGGTGCTAGCCGTTATATCGTGGCAGAAGCCGATGAATCTGATGCATCGTTCTTATTCCTAGAGCCAATGGCGGCTGTGGTGACCAATATTGATGCCGACCATATGGACACCTATGGTGGTAGTTTCGATACTTTAAAAGATACCTTTATTCAATTCTTGCACAAACTGCCATTCTATGGCTTAGCTGTCGTGTGTGGCGACGATGCCAATATCCGTGAAATTATGCCACGTATCGGGCGTCCGGTATTGACCTATGGTTTTAACGAAGACAATGATATTCGTGCCATTGATGTTGATCAAGACGGTATGCGCACACACTTTACCGTATTGCGTAAAGACCGCGAACCGTTACGCGTGACGGTGAATCAACCTGGTCTGCATAACGTATTAAATGCTTTGGCTGCAATTGGAATTGCCACCGATGAAGGTGTTTCTGATGGTGCAATTTGCCGTGCTTTAGAAGGCTTTAGTGGTGTTGGTCGTCGTTTCCAAGTACAAGGTGAGTTTGCGGTAGCAGACGGCAATGTGAAATTGGTAGATGACTACGGACATCACCCGAAAGAAGTGGAAGCCACCATTAAAGCTGCGCGTCAAAGTCATCCTGATCGCCGTTTGGTGATGTTGTTCCAGCCACACCGTTTTAGTCGTACTCGTGACTGTTTTGATGACTTTGTGGAAGTGTTGTCACAAGTCGATCAATTGTTATTGCTCGATGTTTATCCTGCGGGTGAAAAACCAATTGTTGGTGCAGATAGTCGTACTTTGGCACGCAGTATTCGTTTGCGTGGTCAGGTTGAGCCAATTTTGGTCGATCCAAATGACGGCAACCTACCGAATATTGTGAAACAAGTGTTACAGGCTAATGACTTGTTATTGACCCAAGGTGCAGGTAATGTGGGGGCGATTTCAATCGAGCTTGCACAAAACCATTTATATTTAAAATAATCACAACCTGTGATGTTTGAATTTGATCGACCAGTTTAAAGTTTAAGGATATAAACGTGTCAAATGCTTCAAAGTTCGGCAAAGTTGCCGTGTTATTGGGTGGAAAATCTGCTGAGCGTGAGGTTTCTCTAGACAGCGGTCAAGCAGTACTCGAAGCACTGCTACGTTCTGGGGTCAATGCAGAAGCATTTGATCCACAAACACGTAGCGTGACCGAATTGGTCAATTATGATCGTGCCTTTATTGTGTTACACGGGCGCGGTGGTGAAGATGGTCAAATTCAAGGTGTTTTGGAATGGTTGAATATTCCATACACGGGTACGGGCGTGCAAGGTTCAGCCATTGGCATGGACAAAGTGAAGACCAAGCAAATTTGGCAAGGTTCTGACTTGCCAACTGCGCCATATCGTATTGTTAGCAAAGATTCCAATATTGAAGACGTGGTTGCCGAATTGGGTTTACCACTCATCATCAAGCCTGTACATGAAGGTTCAAGTATTGGCATGAGCAAAGTCGAAAAAGTAGAAGACTTTGCCAATGCTGTAGCGAAAGCAACTGCACATGACGCCATTGTTATGGCTGAAAAATGGATTACAGGACGTGAGTTTACTATCGTACTACTCAACGGTCAGGCTTTACCGATTATTCGTTTAGAACCCCCGAAAGATGTAGCGTTCTATGATTATGAAGCCAAATATCAGCGTAACGATGTGCAATACGGTATTCCGTGTGGTTTAAACGCTGCCGAAGAGCAACAGTTACAAGCTTTGGCATTGCGTGCCTTCCAAGCGGTGGGTGCAAGTGGTTGGGGGCGTATTGATGCCATGCAAGATGAAAAGGGTAATTTCTGGTTACTGGAAGTGAATACCGTACCGGGAATGACTAGCCATTCTTTAGTTCCGAAAGCGGCAAATGCAGTCGGCTATAGTTTTGATGAGCTGTGTGTGGCAATTTTGGCACAAACCCTCACAGGTGAAGCACACTAAATATGGCTCAACTTCCTGCATCCTTGCGCCGTAAACGGGCAGCGATTACCTCGATTCATGACAAACCGCCAACAGCCAAAGAAAAGCTGATCCATTTTGGCGGCTGGGTAATGCTGTGCGTTGCAGTGCTCGTGCTGGCAGTGGGTGCGTATGGGCTATATAAAGTCATGACCGATGCACAAATTGCAAAGCTAGATGTAGTGGGTACACGTTCAGATGCGGAACATCGTCAAGTGATGACACATGTGAACCCTGTGATGACCAAGAACTATTTCACTTCTGATCTAGAGCAAATCCGCGATACCGCTTTGGAGTTGTCTTGGGTAGATCGAGTGGTGGTTTCACGTGCGTGGCCGAATGCTATTCGTGTGCGGGTTATGCCGCGTCATCCAATTGCACGTTGGGGGACAGGTCGTTTGCTCAGTGACAGCGGTGAAGTCTTTACCGAGGTCACGCCACAAAATAATCAACATTTACCGTTATTACACGGGCCAACGCATCAATCTAAAATGATGATGCGTCGTTATAATGAAATTAACCAATTATTCTTACCCGTCAACGATCGTTTAAAAGAACTATATTTAACAGAACGTATGACGTGGTTTATGCAGTTTGATTCAGGTCTACGTGTTATTGTAGATAAAGATCAAACCATGAGTAAGCTGCAGCGCTTGGGACATCTTGCACAAAGTGATTTGAAACCTGTATGGTCTAAAATCTCCGCCATCGATTTGCGTTATCGCAATGGTTTAGCCATTCAATGGAAAAACTCAACTCCGCCAAAAATTGCAAATGGTCACTTTGTTGTAACGATTGATGACACAAGCATTGCAGAGGGAATAAGAGCAAAGCCATAATATTGGGCTTTAAAAAAATAGAGGCATTAAGCCATAAATTAAACATACTGGTAATGGTAGTGAATAAATGAGTGAAGCTGTTCCCTCGGTTGTTGCGATTGACATTGGGACGCATAAAGTTTCAGTTTTGATTGCTAAGGTCCATGCGCCAGACAATATCCAAGTCATTGGTATGGCCACCGCACGTAATCGAGGCATGAGTAAAGGAAAAATTGTCAGTCTCGATAAAGTGATTACTGCAATTAAAAATGCCGTGCAAGAAGCGGAAGATATGGCAGAATGCCGTGTGCATTCGGCATGGATTTCTATTCCTAGTGCAGAGCTAAAAAGCTTTTATGCTTCAGGTCGCACACCTATTGAAAGTAGTGATCACACCATTACTACCAGTGAAGTGGTACGCGCGTTGGACTTGGCCAAAGCCAGTCACCTCACCTCAGACCATTATTTGGTGAGCGCTGTACCACTCGGTTTCGATTTAGATGATTCGGGTGAGTGGGTACAAAACCCAATTCGCATGTCGGCACATAGCATGACGGGGCATTATCAATTGATGATGTTACCTATTAGCACCATGCAGAATTTAGACCGCGCTTTAAAAGGTGCTAATATTGGTGTCGAAAAAATGGTGGTGTCAAATTTAGCCACTGCAGAAGCCAGTCTACTTAAAGATGAAAAAGAATACGGTGTGTGTCTGGTAGATATTGGCGCAGGCACGACCAGTATTGCGGTTTATTTAGATGGGCGTTTGGCCTTAGCACACACTTTGCAACGTGGTGGTGAGCATGTCACCCGCGATATTGCAGCGGTGTTACAAACCACAACTGAAGAAGCTGAACGGATTAAGCTATTGTATGGCTGTGTAGATATGAAAGTGGTCAAACCTGATCACATGATTCAAATTCAAGGCATTGATGGGCCACAAACCATTAGCCGCATTGAACTGGCGGAAATTATTATTGCGCGTTATGAAGAAATTTTCGCACAAATTCGTCAGGAACTTGAAAAAAGCGGTGCCATTCATGGTTTATATCATGGTGTGGTTTTGGCGGGCGATGCCTCACAAATTGAAGGTATGATCAGCTTGGTACGTCGTATGTTAGGTGTTTCGGCGCACTTGGGGAATCATCCTTCACAAGTGTATGCCGATGAACCGCATCAGGCTGCTTTACGCCGTTCACAATATGCAACGGCCTCAGGCCTATTGCTTTATAGTCAAAACTATACTCAAGACACAATTGTAGAACATGAAGACCCTGAAACCTTATCGGTTTGGGGGCGTGTCGGACGGGCATGGTCAGGCTTGAACGAAAAGCTAAAATCTATTTTTTAGTTGAGTTTTTTGGGGAATATTGTTAGGAGTTGTAAGGATCATCGCTGGTACTTGACAAGCCAGAAGTTGAACAGCATTCTTAAAAATAATTTTTATGAAGATCAAGGCAGTATACGGGCTTAAGTGACTGCCAATAACGTATTAGGAAATCTAAAGGTCATGGCCTCATTTGAATTTATAGATGATCAAACCGATAGCAACGGTCAAGCCCGTTTCACTGTGTTTGGTGTGGGTGGTGCAGGCGGTAACGCTGTGCAGCACATGCTCGAGTCAGATATTCAGGGTGTAAAATTTGTTTGTGCCAATACGGACAAACAAGCATTGGATCGCATGAATTCGCAATTCAAAATCCAGCTAGGTGAACAAAGCACACGTGGTTTAGGCGCGGGCGGCGATCCTCAAGTGGGTCAAACTGCAGCAGAAGAAAGCCGCGAGCTAATTTGTCAGCAACTTGAAGGTACAGACATGGTGTTTGTGACTGCAGGGATGGGTGGTGGCACAGGTACAGGTGCTGCGCCAGTAGTTGCTGAAATTGCCAAAGAAATGGGTATTTTGACCGTAGGTGTGGTGACTACGCCATTTAACTTTGAAGGTAAGCGTCGCTTACTTTCTGCGGAAAAAGGAATTGCGGCATTAGAGCAGCATGTAGACTCTTTAATCATTATTCCAAACCAGCGTTTAATGAAAGTTTACCGCGATATTTCAATGAAAGATGCGTATAAAAAAGCCGATGACGTTTTGTTGAACGGTGTACGCAGTATTTTTGATTTGGTGGTGCGTCCGGGTCACATCAACCTTGACTTTGCTGACTTGAAAACGGCAATGAGCACGCGCGGTTATGCGATGATGGGTGTTGGTTCAGGGCGTGGTGAAAACCGTGCACGTCAAGCGGCTGAACAAGCCATTCGCAGCCCATTGCTAGATAGCGTGACTATTGCAAATGCCAAAGGCTTGTTGATTAACGTCACGGGTGGAGATGATGTGACCTTCGGTGAAATTGATGAGATTATGGAGGTAATTCATCAACTTTCAGATACTGAACAAACCCAAGTATTCTATGGTACGGTATTTGACCCTGAAGCGCGTGACGAAATCAGTGTAACGGTTATTGCTACAGGTTTGGCGCGTAACACAGGCGACACACCAGAGCCTGCGAAACGCACTGTGACACAAACCGCTTCTGCAGCACCAACAGCGGCAGTGGAAGAAGACGATGTTCCTGCAATTCAGCGTCAACAAGCAGAAACTGCACCTGCAATTAGTGCGACAACCACATCAGGCTCTGCGCGCCCAACGCCGATGAGTATTCAAGACTATTTGAAAAATCAGCAGCGTAAATAAGCCAAGAAGCTCAATTTCATCGTGTGATCGGGAAAAGGCAGTTTTAAACTGCCTTTTTTGTTTTTTATCAATGGCTGAATATGCTAACGTATAACGGTTTTAAAATTTAGATGAATTGAGAACATGCTGAAACAACGTACCCTACAACGTGTCGTCAAAGCGAGCGGTATTGGTCTGCACAGTGGTCAAAAAGTATTGATCAACTTTGTGCCGCATCATGCTGATGGGGGAATTGTGTTTCGTCGTATCGATTTAAATCCACCTGTTGATATTCCAGCCGATGCCATGCTGATTCAAGAAGCATTTATGTGCTCGAATTTGGTTCAGGATGATGCCAAAGTTGGCACCATCGAGCATATCATGAGTGCCATAGCAGGTTTGGGCATTGATAACTTGATTATTGAGGTGTCTGCTTCTGAAGTGCCTATTATGGACGGCAGTGCAGGGCCTTTTATTTATTTGTTGATGCAGGGCGGTTTAAAAGAACAGGAGGCTCCTAAAAAGTTCATCAAAATTTTAAAACCTGTAGCAGCATTAATTGATGATAAGCGCGCGGTGTTCAGTCCGCATGAAGGTTTTCAGCTCAATTTTACTATCGACTTTGATCATCCTGCCTTTAACAAAGAATTTCAGTCTGCCACTATCGACTTTTCTACAGAAACCTTTGTCTATGAAGTTAGTGGCGCACGTACTTTTGGCTTTATGAAAGATTTGGACTATTTAAAAGCCAATAATTTGGCTTTGGGTGCGAGTTTAGAGAATGCGATTGGGGTAGATGATACAGGCGTGGTCAATGAAGAAGGTTTGCGCTTCTCGGACGAGTTTGTACGGCATAAAATTTTAGATGCTGTGGGGGATTTGTACTTACTTGGACATCAAATTATTGCCAAGTTTGATGGTTACAAGTCAGGACATGCCTTAAATAATCAGTTACTACGCAATGTTCAGAGCGATCCAAGTAGTTATGAAATTGTAACATTTGATGACATAAATTCTTGCCCGATCACTTATGTGCATGTGACATAAGTCATTGTCTTTTCTCACTACGTTATAATGTAACACTAATAAAGTGTGAGTTTCATCACAAATTCGAGTACGAGTATTTGGAGTTTTCTGCAAACAATTATTTTTTATTGCTTGCCAAACGTAACAAAGCTTGGCTAAGCTTAGGGTCGCTCACAAAGTCAGCAGCACCTCGTAACATATCTTGAGTTTCTGGACTAAGTGTTTTTAAAGGCTTATCACTCTTTTGGGGCGTTTGAGATTCAACTCTTAATCGAACCTGAATTTTTTGTAAGTCTTTTAGTTCATGCAGTTGTGACAGTTGAGTAATGTATTGCTTTTGCAAATAGCCAAGTTGGCTTACCATCGCTTGATTCGCTCCAGTAATGGTTAAGACACCTTGTTGATAACAAACCACCTGCCATTGCTCTGGTTGCGGCAGTAAAGGTTGAATAAGTTTGCCAAGTTTCTGCCATGCAGCAACTTGGGTTGAGAGAAACGTTAGGTTTCCTGTTTTTATGTGTTTTCTTGTTTGTTGAAAGAGATTCACAGGTTCGGACATACATCATTCCTTCATGATTATGCCCTAATCTTATGCGCTCCTTTCAGTAGATATCAAGGAAGAGATCACAAGGAACTTCAAGTAAGAACAGTTAAGAGGTTTTTTTATGCATTCGCGCCGTATTTTATTAGCGTTTTCACTGGCAGCTTCAGCAGCATCTGTCGCATTTGCTGATTTAGTTGAGTTAGATTCTCAAAATTCATCGACTGATCGTATTGAGCAATTAACCCGTACCTTGTCACAAGGTTCTTATACAGAAACACAAGACATTGACATTCCTGCACAAACGCAGATGACCGTTAAGCTTCGTGAAAAGACCACAGAATTAAATAATGCCTCTTTAGCCAAAAAATACGGTACCAATACCAGCACTCGTTTTGCTTCTTCAAATCCTTATTCGTGGTTAGTGTCACATCCTTTACCGAATGCACGTATTAGCTCGAACTATGGCGGTCGTGTTATGAGTGGTCGCGCTGAAAACCATTCAGGCTTAGACCTTGCTGCACCAAGCGGTACACCAATTTATGCGACTGGACCAGGTATTGTGACCAAGTCAGGCTGGGGTACAGGTTATGGTCAATTCGTAGAAATCAACCACGGTAATGGTTATATCACGCGCTACGCACATGCTTCACGTTTAATTGCACGTGTGGGTGACCGCGTTGAAGCAGGCGAACATATTGCTAACGTGGGTTGTACAGGTCGTTGTACAGGTCCACACTTACATTATGAAGTAGTGAAAGATGGTCAACGTAAGAACCCTTCAACCTATTTAGCAATGTTGCCGTAATGCTTTGGCTAGAAAATCATGCTCTAGCCACATTCACTGTAAACGACGCACTACAAATTAATACATGAAATTAAAGCGGCAAAGGTCGCTTTTCTTTATACTCAAGTTTGCACTTTTTATAGTACAACTAGTACAACCAGCAAAATCCAGTTAAGCTTTTCAGACTTCAACTTATTCACATAAAAATAATAACACGCAGTATCTGCTTTATTGTATAAAAAACCGCCTAAATTGGCGGTTTTTTGTTATTTGATGTAAGAAAGTGTCAATCACTATTTATTTTCTAAATAGTATGAAGGATACGCATTTAAGATTAGCCATATCTACTAAAGTTTAAATTATGATACATATAAAGCATATGATTAGGCTTAGGAATAGTGAATTATGGCGTTTTACGGTGATACGGACTCACAAGAAACCCAAGAATGGCAAGATGCCTTTGATGCTGTGTTACAACATATGGGTACTGAACGGGCAGCATTTTTACTCGAAAAATTGTACCAACGTGCAATCGCAAAGCATGTACCCATTCAGCGCTTAAATACTCCCTACCTCAATACTATTTCAGTGGAAGAACAACCTGCTATGCCTGGCGATCCAGATATCGAGCGCCGTATTCGGGCCTTGATTCGCTGGAATGCGTTGGCAATGGTGTTACGTGCCAATAAAACAGGTGATGATTTAGGCGGTCACCTTGCAAGTTTCGCATCTTCAGCAACATTATATGATGTTGGTTTTAACCATTTCTTCCGTGCCAATAGCGATCACTTTGGTGGTGACATGATCTACTATCAAGGTCATTGTGCACCAGGTATTTATGCTCGTTCATTTTTAGAAGGGCGTTTAACAGAAGATCAATTGAATAATTTCCGCCGCGAAGTGGGCGGTAACGGTTTACCTAGCTATCCACATCCTTATTTAATGCCTGACTATTGGCAGTTCCCAACAGTATCGATGGGTCTAGGTCCAATCATGTCAATTTATCAGGCGCATATTCAAAAATATTTAATGAACCGCGGTTTGATTAAAGAAGAAGACCGTAAAGTCTGGGCATTTCTGGGCGATGGTGAAATGGATGAGCCAGAAAGTCTGGGGGCGATTTCACTGGCAGGTCGTGAAAAGCTAGATAACCTGATTTGGGTGGTCAACTGTAACTTACAGCGTTTAGATGGGCCTGTACGAGGTAACGGTAAAATCATTCAGGAACTTGAGTCGTTATTCCGTGGCGCAGGTTGGCGCGTAATTAAAGTGGTTTGGGGGCGTCATTGGGATGCTTTATTGGACAAAGACGATACAGGTGCATTAAGAGCCATCATGGAAGAAGCGGTCGATGGTGATTATCAGCGTTTACAAGTGAAAGGCGGTGCATACGCCCGTGAGAAATTCTTTGGTAAATATCCTGAAGCCAAAGAATTGATCAAAGATTTAAGCGATGAAGATATTGATAACCTGAACCGTGGTGGTCACGATCCGTATAAAGTGTTTGCGGCGTATGCTGAAGCATGTAAGGCCAAAGGTCAGCCAACGGTCATTTTAGCCAAAACTGTCAAAGGCTATGGTTTGTCGGATGAAATTGAAGCGGTAAACAAAACCCACCAAATCAAAAAAATGCAGTTGGATTCCTTAAAATATGTGCGTGACCGCTTTAACTTGCCATTCAGCGATGAGCAACTTGAAGAAGTGCCGTTCTATCGTCCAAGTGAAAACTCGCCTGAATTAAAATATATGAAAGCGCGTCGTGAAGCGTTGGGTGGTTATTTGCCTGCGCGCCGTAAAGACAGCGAAGCTTTACAAATTCCTGAATTATCAGTTTTTGATTCAGTGTTGGCGGGTTCAGGTGGAAAAGAGCAATCGACCACTATGGTGATGGTGCGTTTGATTTCAGCCTTGCTCAAAGAAAAAGCCATTAAAGACCGCGTGGTACCTATTGTACCTGATGAAGCACGTACTTTTGGTTTAGAAGGCATGTTCCGTCAATTGGGTATTTATGCCGCACATGGGCAAAAATACACTCCTGAAGACCAAGAACAGTTGATGCATTATCGTGAAGCCAAAGACGGTCACATGCTGCAAGAAGGTATTAATGAAGCCGGTGCAATGAGTGCTTGGGCAGCTTTAGGTACCAGTTATTCAACCAATAACTTGCCTATGATTCCAATGTATATGTATTATTCCATGTTTGGTTTCCAGCGTATTGGCGATATTGCATGGGCGGCAGGTGATGCGCAGGCGCAAGGTTTCTTGTTGGGGGCCACTGCAGGACGTACCACACTCAATGGTGAAGGTTTACAACACCAAGATGGTCACTCGCATATTTTAGCCAATACCATTCCAAACTGTGTGTCCTATGACCCATGTTTTGGTTATGAGCTTGCCGTGATTGTACATGATGGTTTACAGCGCATGTATGTCAATCAGGAGCGCGTATTCTATTACCTCACTCTCATGAATGAAAACTACGAGCATCCTGAAATGCCGCAAGGTGTGGAAGAAGGCATTAAGCGCGGTATGTATTTACTACAGGAAGATGAAAAAGCCACGGTTCAATTGTTGGGTTCAGGTGTAATTCTGCGTGAAGTCATTAAAGCGTCAAAAATCTTGCGTGAAGAGTACCAAATTCACTCGAATGTCTACAGTGTGACCAGTTTTAACGAATTGGCGCGTGATGGTATGGCGTGTGAAGAGTACAACCGTTTGCATCCTTTGGCTCAAGAAAGCAAAGAGCCTTGGATTTCACAACAGTTACGTGGCAAAGATGGCATTGTAGTGTCTGCAACCGATCACATGCGCGTCTATAGCGAGCAAATTCGAGCTTACTTGCCAGACAATCGCCCATTTGTTGCCTTGGGTACCGATGGTTATGGTCGTTCCGATACCCGTGGTAACTTGCGTAGCTACTTTGGGGTCGATGCTGCACACATTGTGGTAGCAACCTTGAAAAAACTGGCTGATGAAGGCGAAGTCGATGCACGCTTAGTCAAAGATGCAATTTCGACATTTGAGTTAGATACCGATCGTCCTGTCGCGTGGGCGCCGCAAGCGGTTCCTGAAGTACAAGCGGTTGCTGACTACAAAGAGGAGCACTGATCATGCAAATTCAAACGCCTGATATTGGTGTCGATAAAGCGACTGTTGCAGATATTCTTGTCAAAGTGGGTGACACGATTGCAGTCGATGACAGCATTGTTCTGTTGGAATCAGACAAAGCTTCTGTTGAAGTACCAAGCACTGCTGCAGGGGTAGTGAAAAGTATTTTGGTACAACAAGGCGATGAAGTGACTGAAGGTGCAGTGCTGATTGAGTTAGAAACAGATGCTCAAACCGCAGCTGCTACAGAAGTGGCTGCACCGCAAGCCGAAGTAGATGCTGCACCGAAGGAAGATGCCGAAGCGTCGATCGCTGCAGCGCCAAACTCAGCGACATCAAACACTGCGCAAGAAGTAGATGTGCAAATACCTGACATTGGCGTGGAAAAAGCCGTTGTTGGGGAAATTTTAGTACAAGTCGGCGATGCGATTGATGTTGATCAAAGCATTATTGTGGTGGAGTCGGACAAAGCCACAGTAGAAGTGCCGAGTACGGTGTCGGGTACAGTCACTGCCATCCAAATCAATAAGGGTGATACCGTAAAAGAAGGTGTGGTGATTCTGAAAGTGAAAACTGCCACATCTGGCGCAGTCACACAGGTGGAAACACCTCAATCAGCACCAGTAGAAGCGGCTGCTGCAACAGTGAGCGCAGCAACTGCATCGGCACCACAAACCGCAGCATCAACTCAGGTTGAAGTGGCTGTACCTGATTTAGGGGTCGATAAAGCCACAGTGGCAGAAATTTTGGTACAAGTGGGCGATAGAGTTGCAGTGGACCAAAGTTTAATTGTGGTGGAGTCAGACAAAGCCACGGTTGAAGTGCCAAGTACTACCGCAGGTGTGATTCAAGCCATCCACGTGGAATTAGGGCAAAGTGTTGCGCAGGGCAATGCCTTAGTGACGATAGTAACTGCAGGCGCAGCTAGACCAACAGCAGTTGCAGCAGATCAAGTTGTTTCTACGCCAAGTACATCGCCAGCAGTCAGTGCTGAATCTACAGCACAAACCACGACGGTTGCAGCAAGTCTGCATACGAATGTAGACAAACTGAGTAAGGCACAACATGAAGCCAATGCAAAAGTCTATGCAGGCCCCGCTGTGCGTAAACTTGCGCGTGAATTAGGTGTTGTTTTAGCCGAGGTGAAGCCTACTGGCCCACATGCTCGTGTACTCAAAGAAGACTTGAAGGCTTATGTCAAAGCACGTCTTACTGCGCCGCAGACTGCTTCTGTCGCTGCCGCCACGCAGCAAGTTACAGGTTTGCCAAAGCTGCCTGACTTTAGTGCATTTGGTGGTGTGGAAGAAAAAAGTTTGACCCGTTTACAGCAAGTGTCAATTCCGCAATTGTCCCTGAACAATTACATCCCACAAGTTACGCAATTTGATTTGGCCGATATTACCGAGCTAGAAGCGTGGCGCGGTGAATTGAAAGCCAACTTCAAAAAAGAAGGTGTCAGCCTGACCATTTTGGCGTTCATTGCCAAAGCTGTAGCGCATTTGCTGAAAGATGAGCCGTATTTCGCTGCGCATTTGGCAGACGATCAAAAGTCTGTGCTGCTGCGTAAAGAAATCCACATGGGCATAGCCGTAGCAACCCCTGATGGTTTAACCGTGCCTGTGCTACGCAATCCAGATCAGAAATCGATTAAACAAATTGCGATTGAACTGGGCGAGCTCAGCCAAAAAGCACGTGATAAAAAGTTATCGCCTAAGGATCTACAAGGTGCAAACTTTACCATCACCAGTTTAGGTTCGATTGGCGGTACGGCATTTACTCCATTAGTGAATTGGCCGCAGGTTGCAATTTTGGGTATTTCACCAGCGACCATGCAGCCTGTTTGGAATGGTGAAGGTTTTGATCCGCGTTTGATGTTGCCGTTGTCATTGTCGTATGACCATCGGGTAATTAATGGCGCAGATGCAGCACGTTTTACCCACAAATTGACCCAATTGTTGGCAGATATTCGTAGCTTGCTGCTCTAAATTCAGCAAAGCTTTATAAAACCCTGCTGCAGCAGGGTTTTTTTGTCAGTGCTGTTATTCGGCTAAATTTGCTTAACTGCAGTATTCCGTTTAGAATAACTTTACTTCATTGGGGAGTAGCCGCTTTTTACTCATTTCTGTTTCAACTGAATGTAGTAAAAAGGTGATGGTCAACATATTTGTTCCACAGAACATGGTCATCATAGCAAAGAACCAAGTCAGCTTTATCAAGCTTTCTTTTGTTGGCAAGACCTTTGATTTATCACTCTGCAGATTTTGGCTAGCAGGAGGGATAGGTCATTGGTATGTGTGCTAGCCAGAGAAAAACATCATGTATGAATTCCTCATCTCGACTGCCATTGTCGCCTTAGCCGAAATGGGTGATAAAACCCAACTACTGGCTTTATTACTCGCGGCACGTTTTCGTAAACCTGCTCCAATCTTGGTTGCTATTTTACTGGCAACACTCATTAATCACGGACTTTCTGCAGTTTTGGGGCAGTGGATTACCACGGTACTTAGTCCTGAAATTTTATTGTGGATTTTATCTTTAGGTTTTATTGGCATGGCGATTTGGATGCTTATTCCAGACCAATTGGATGATGAAACTGAAAGCATTAACAAATGGCAAAAATACGGGGTATTTGGCGCGACCTTTGTGTTGTTCTTTTTGGCAGAAATTGGCGATAAAACTCAAATTGCCACAGTGGCTTTAGCAGCACGTTATGACAGCGTGTTTTGGGTCATGCTTGGAACTACTTTGGGGATGATGCTGGCCAATGCACCTGCGGTGTTTATTGGCAATAAATTAGCGACCCGATTGCCAATTGCTTTAATTCATAAAATTGGTGCACTGATTTTCTTGGTTATTGGTTTGTCGACTTTGGCGCAACATTATTTATTCTAAATAATTTATTAAAATGCATAAATCCCGAGCGAGTTGCTTGGGATTTATTTATGTCTGTCGAGCTGCAATTTACTGATATTTCAGATAATCCAAGCTATTTTATTTATTGTAACTTTCCATAAATAGCTATATGTTATTCAGTCATAGTAAATGTATTTTTAAAATGAAAAAATTGGGGTTTGGTTATGGCATTTGACCGTACAATATCGCAGGTCTTATTTGATAATGGGACACACAAATGTATTAGTTTTACCAGTTTGGTCAAAGGTGAAGGTGTTCAGGCCAACCAATTTTTGATTATTGATAATAATCGTGCTGCGGTGCTAGACCCAGGTGGCGACCTGACCTATGTGCCACTGACCATGGAATTAAACAAATATACCCGTTTGACCAATCTTGATTATGTCATGGCATCGCACCAAGACCCAGACATCATCACTTCAATGCCGCGTTGGTTGGTCTATACCGAAGCAAAAATCGTAGCATCAAAATTGTGGGCGCGTTTCTTGCCGCACTTAAGCTCATCTTTTATGAGTGATCGTATGAAAGGCGACTGGCTAGATCGTTTGGTGGAGCTGCCAGATGAAGGACAGGCGATTCATTTGGGTGAGTCTAAAATTATTGCTGTGCCTGCGCACTTCTTGCATTCTGTCGGTAATTTCCAGTTTTATGATCCTATTGCCAAAATTTTATTTTCTGGCGATATGGGTGCGTCAATGGTGGAAGATGCTTCAATTCCATTGACTGATTTTGCTGCGCATATTCCTGCTATGAAAGGCTTCCATCAGCGCTATATGTGTTCTAATAAAGTGATTCGCCTCTGGGTGAATATGGTACGCACTATGGACGTTGAAATGATTGTGCCACAACACGGTACCCCATTTGTGGGCAAAGAACAGGTGAATCAATTCCTAGACTGGATTGAAACATTGGAATGTGGCGTCGATTTGATGGATGAGCACGTGTTTAGCTACCCCGAATAAGCAACAAAAAAAGCTGAAAAAACTGTAAAAAAAACTTGAGTGCAAAAACAACTTTTTTTAAGATTTTCGCCCAAAAACGATTTTTTTGATGACGAGAACTTAACGAATGTTGTCTCAAGTACCTACAGCAGATGCCTGCTTAAGCTGCGGCGCGTGTTGCGCTTATTTTCGTGTTTCATTCTATTGGGCCGAAGGCATAAATATGCCTGAGCACTACACGGAACCAGTTACAGCAGTCTATTCATGCATGTGTGGTACCAATCAGAGTCAGCCGCGTTGTGTTGCTTTAGAGGGTGAGGTTGGACAGAAAGTGAGCTGCGGGATTTATGAATTACGCAGCAGCTCTTGTAAAGAAGTACAAATTGCCGATGATCAATGCAATAAAGCACGTCGTGCGCATAACATGATTCCATTTGTGCAGGTTGATCCAGCTATATCTGTGAATGATGATGACTTCGATCAAGTCGTTTAATTGTCAAGTCAGCTGTTGATGGCAATCTAGAGTGAAGCAAGGCTGTGGCTTTGCTTTTTTTGTGACTAATTGGGGATAGATAGCCAAATTATGCTTCAGATTGGAACAGTTTGTCTGGCTGAAAAACGAAACATCACAATTTTTTAAATCTACGGGGCTAAAAAGTAAATTAGGCGTGAAAACCTCATTTTTTAGATAGATGAAAATTGCCTTGTTTTCGTGCAGCATCCCCCAAAAGGTAGAATAAAAAATATTTCTTAGAGAATAAATGAAATTTGTGCCTAGATTTGTTTATAATGGCTCACGGAAATTACCAGTGAGACTGTTATGCTGACCATCGTTCAAGAAGCGTTAACCTTCGATGATGTCTTATTACTCCCTGCCTATTCTACTGTCCTCCCAAAAGATGTCTCCCTAAAGACACGTTTTACCCGCGGCATTGACCTGAATATTCCGCTTGTTTCAGCAGCAATGGATACGGTGACTGAATCTCGTATGGCAATTGCGATGGCGCAAAACGGTGGTATTGGTATTTTGCATAAAAACATGGACATCGTTGCGCAAGCAGCCGAAGTGCGCCGTGTGAAAAAATTTGAAGCGGGTATGGTGAAAGACCCGATTACCGTAACGCCTGAAACGACAGTACGTGAATTGATTGCGTTGACCCAAGCCAACAATATTAGCGGTGTACCTGTAGTAAAAGATGGTAAAGTTGTGGGTATTGTGACAGGGCGTGATACACGTTTTGAAACCAACCTTGAACAACCTGTTAGCAACATCATGACAGGACAAGATCGTTTAGTGACAGTACGCGAAGACGAATCTAAAGAAAATATTCAAGCTTTATTGCAACAGCATCGTATTGAAAAAGTCTTGGTGGTGAATGACCAGCAAGAATTAAAAGGCTTAATTACGGTCACAGACTTCCGCAAAGCAGAATTGTATCCAAACAGCTGTAAAGATGACTTAGGTCGTTTACGTGTGGGTGCTGCAGTGGGTACAGGCGCAGAAACACCAAGCCGTGTAGAAGCATTGGTTGAAGCAGGTGTCGATGCGATTGTAGTCGATACTGCACACGGTCACTCTGCAGGCGTAATTGAGCGTGTACGTTGGGTAAAAGCCAACTATCCGCAAGTTCAAGTAATTGGCGGTAACATTGCAACTGGCGATGCTGCTTTGGCATTGTTAGATGCAGGTGCAGACGCAGTGAAAGTGGGGATTGGCCCAGGTTCAATTTGTACCACACGTATTGTGGCAGGTATTGGTATGCCGCAAATCTCGGCAATTGACGTTGTTGCCAATGCATTAAAAGAACAGATTCCATTAATTGCCGATGGTGGTATTCGTTTCTCTGGTGATATGGCCAAAGCAATTGGTGCTGGTGCAAGTACGATTATGGTCGGTTCATTGCTTGCAGGTACTGAAGAAGCACCGGGCGAAGTTGAATTCTTCCAAGGTCGTTACTACAAAGCATACCGAGGTATGGGTTCATTGGGTGCAATGGCCGGTGCAACGGGTTCTGCAGATCGTTATTTCCAAGACTCGAAAGCAGGTGCAGAAAAACTTGTACCAGAAGGCATTGAAGGTCGCGTACCATACAAAGGCCCAATGGGCAACATCGTGCATCAGATGATGGGTGGTTTACGTTCATCAATGGGTTATACAGGTTCTTCAACTATTGAAGACCTACGCCAAAATGCTAAATTCGTGAAAATTACGGCAGCAGGTATGCAGGAATCTCACGTGCATGATGTGACGATCACCAAAGAAGCGCCAAACTATCGCGTTGGTTAATATTTAGTAGAGTTTTCAAATAAAAGCCGTCATCAATGTGACGGCTTTTTCATTTATGGTGTAAAGTAACTCGCAGTAAAAAGTGATGATAAAGATCACCCCTAAGAAGTGAGAACAATATGAGTTATTTTGGTACAGACGGCATTCGAGGGAAGTTTGGAGAGTTACCAATTACACCTGAATTTGCATTAAAACTCGGTTTTGCAGCAGGTAAAGTTTTAAAAAAGCACACCAAAAAAAATAAACCGATTGTGGTATTGGGTAAAGATACACGTCTTTCAGGCTATATTTTAGAAGCAGCACTACAGGCAGGTTTAAATGCCGCAGGTGTCTATGTGCATTTGCTTGGTCCATTGCCGACGCCCGCCATTGCGCATTTAACCCGTGCCTTGCATGCCAGTTTAGGTATTGTGATTTCAGCATCGCATAATCCATATTTTGATAACGGGATTAAATTCTTCTCGGGCGAAGGGAAAAAGCTGCCAGATGCCTTGCAAGAAGAAATTAACCAAGAATTGCAGCAAGAATTAAAAATTGAAGATACGGCCAACTTGGGTAAAAGTGTGCGTGTCAAAGATGCCAATGGGCGTTATATCGAGTTTTGTAAATCGACCTTTCCATATCATTTAGATTTAAATGATCTCACCATGGTGGTCGATTGCGCCAATGGTGCTGCCTACAATGTGGGCCCTGCAGTATTTCGTGAATTAGGCGCGAAAGTGATTGCTATTCATAATGAGCCGAATGGTTTAAACATCAACGAAAATTGTGGCTCAACCCATCCTGAAAGTTTACAAAAAGCAGTGCTTGAGCATCAGGCGGATTTGGGTGTTGCATTTGATGGTGATGCAGACCGTGTGATTTTGGTCGACAGTCAAGGCAAGCAAATTGATGGCGACCATATTTTATATATTCTTGCCACACAAGGCTCAAAAAAACCTGCAGGTATTGTGGGGACGCTAATGAGTAATATGGCACTGGAATTGGCGTTGGAAAAAGCCCAAGTACCGTTACTGCGTGCCAATGTTGGTGACCGATACGTGCTACAAGGTTTGGAAGAAAATGGGTGGGTGATTGGTGGTGAGCCATCGGGGCATATTTTGACTTTGGATAAGAGCACTACAGGGGATGCAATTATTGCTGCCTTACAAGTGTTAACGGTGATGGTAGAACAAAACAAAGCCCTGCATGAATTGGTGGCAGATTTTAAACTGTTACCAAACGTGCTAGAAAATGTACGCTTAGAGAATATGTTTGACCCTTATACTGTTCCTGCTTTGGTTGCAGAGTTTGATCGTGCCACGGAGCAGCTGAAAGGTCGTGGACGCTTATTAATTCGTAAATCGGGCACTGAACCTGTGATTCGTGTCATGGTGGAAGGTGATGATTTGGCTGAAGTGCAGGCATTGGCAAAAGATTTAGCAGCAGCTGTACGTCGTCATGCAGTCTAAAGGGGGCAAATCATGAGTGATTTAATTAAAGATTTAAGTGAGCTGCGTTTAAGTTACCAAAAAGGCGAATTGCTAGAAGCACAGGTTAGTGCCAATCCGCATATTCAGTTTTTGAATTGGTTTAACCATGCCTTAGAAGCTAAGCTACACGAACCCTATGCGATGTCATTGGCAACTGCCAATGCGCAAGGTCGTCCGCATGTGCGTACCGTGTTGCTGCGCGGAGCTAGCAAAGCAGGTTATGACTTTTATACCAATTATGACAGTCAAAAAGGGTTAGATTTAGCTGCCAATCCTTATGCTGAATTGTTGTTTTACTGGCCTGAACTGGAACGCCAGATTCGTGTCAGCGGTCATGTCGAAAAAATTGATGAGCAAGAATCGACTGCGTATTATCACAAACGCCCGCGTGACAATCAGATTGCTGCGCATATCAGTACCCCACAAAGTGGTGTGATTGCCAACCGCGAAGAATTACAGGCGCGTTTTCAAGACTTGCATGCCCAGGTGGGCGATCAATCTGAATTGCAAAAACCTATATTTTGGGGCGGTTACCGCTTGCAGCCTGATTATTACGAATTTTGGCAAGGTCGTCCGAACCGTTTGCATGACCGCTTAGCTTATGAAAAAATTGAAGGTGAGTGGAAACTACAACGCTTGATGCCTTAAATGACCGGAAATTATGTCAAAAATTCTAATAAAACAAAGACCTTTACTTACACGCCCTGAAAACTTTCAGGGCGTCTCTACATTTGTTGCCCAAATTTTAGCACGCCGTGGCGTTGCGTCTGAGCAGGAGCTAGAACTTAAACTGAAGCATTTGCTTGCCCCAAATATGAAAGGTCTACCTGACGCCATTCAGCTGATGGATCAAGCGATTGATCAGCAGAAAAAAATAGTGATTGTGGGCGATTACGATGCCGATGGCGCGACCAGTACCACACTTATGGTTTTGGCGTTGCGTGAAATGGGCGCACAGGTGCAGTATTTAGTACCTGACCGTTTTAAATATGGTTATGGCTTAACCCCCGCCATTGCCGATTTGGCTTTTGGGCGTTATACGTCTGATGTATTAATTACGGTAGATAACGGCATTTCCAGTCATGCAGGCGTGGAACGTGCGCAAGCTTTGGGGATGCAGGTCATTATTACTGATCACCATCTCACCACAAAAGCCACCCCAAATGCAGAGGCTGTGGTCAATCCGAATCAATTGGGTTGTGATTTCCCAAGTAAAGCCTTGGCAGGTGTGGGCGTGGCATTTTATGTGTTGGCGAACTTATCCAGTCAACGAAAAAAACAGGGCAAATCTGCTGCAAATTTGACTCAATATTTAGATTTGGTGGCTTTGGGGACCTATGCCGATGTCGCCAGTCTAGATTATAACAACCGTATTTTGGTGGATGCAGGCTTAAAACGGATACAGCAGAATTTATGCCGTCCGGGGATTAGTGCATTGCTGGATTTGGCAGGACGTGAACCCGCACAGCTTAAAGCACAAGATTTGGGCTTTGTCTTGGGGCCACGTATTAATGCTGCAGGGCGCATGGAAACCATGGATATTGGGATTGAATGTTTATTGGCAGCAGATATGCAAACTGCTTATGCTTTGGCACGTCAGTTAAATAGCCTGAACCAGGAACGTCGTCAAGTTGAAGGACAAATTAAACAGGATGCGCTGGCTGAACTGGAAAAGCTGCAATTGCATACAACTGATTTACCGCATGCATTGGTCTTGTTTGAAGAACATTGGCATCAAGGCGTGATAGGCATTGTTGCGGGTCGCTTAAAAGAACAGTTTCACAGGCCTGCAATCGTGTTTGCTGCCGATGAAGATGGTGAACATATTAAAGGCTCGGCCCGTTCCATAGAAGGCATTCACATTCGTGACAGCATTGAATTGGTGGCAGAGCAATATCCACACTTGGTTAGTCATTTTGGTGGGCATGCTGCAGCCGCAGGCTTGACCATTAAAAAGGTTCATTTTGCAGAATTTAAACAGGTGTTTGAACAGCTAATTGCGCAGATGGATGCTGAGCTGTTTCATGCCGTACTGTGGACAGATGGTGAATTGCCACCAGAGGCTTTTCATTTACACACGGTAGAGATGCTGCAGCATTTGGCACCGTGGGGACATAAATTTCCACAACCTGTATTTGAAGGGCGTTTTAAAGTGGTGGATTTTAGATGGTTGAAGGACAGTCATTTAAAATTGCGTTTGGCATTGGATAATGGACAAGTGGTTGATGCGATTGCGTTTGGCGCCAAAGATAAATTTGAATTTAACCCGATGTTGGATGATGTACGTTTGGTTTATGAATTAGAGCGCAATGTTTTTAATGGCAATGTGAGTTTACAGTTGCATATTGTGCATTTGGAGCAATCTAAATAACAAAATCCGCTCAAATTTGAGCGGATTTTTTTGCTTTTAATGTGAGGGATTAGAAGCGATAAGCAGCACGAAGACCGAAGACATTTGCATTTTCTTCAAAGTTAATAGAGCCTTCTAGGCTGACTTGTTGATTGAAGAATTTTTTAGCACGAATTTGGAAGGTATCATCTTCACCGTCATCGGTATAACCGAGGCCAATGCTAAATGTTTTGTCGAGATATAGATCAGTACCTAGGGTGAAAATTTCATCATCAGCAAAAACAACACCACCCTCAAAGTTCATGTCATATGCACCGACTTGAGTAACGTATTTGGCACGTAAAGTCGCATCAGAATCATCAGTATCATCGTTATCAAAACCAGCAATACCCGCTGCAATGAGTAAACCTGAAACTGGAAGGTAACCTACCTCAGCTGTATAACTTGTTGTGTCAAAATCCTCAAAACCATCTTCTTCAATTGTTGTCTGACCAATACCAGCACTTAAATAAAAATCCGTATTTGGAACGAAATATTCAACACCAATACCAAAAGTTGTGCTTTCGGCTACATCAAAATCAATATAACTAATAGCGGCATTAACGTTGCTTGCACGATTTAAAAAGGCAGCTTCATTTAATGGTGAGTTCTTCACTTGAACTGGATTAAAGTAAAAAGTCCCATCAAGTGCAAAACCTGTAGAAGTATCTGCATTTTCATAATCAGGATCAATCACTAAAAGTGATCCACCAATTTCAGCTTGATATGCATGAGCAGTACTTAAACCAGCAAGAAGAGCAGTTGCAAGCGCAAGTTTTTTTAACATTATTGAGATTCCCTCTGTTGTAGAAATATGACTGTTTTGTTACAGTTGTTGCTGATTGTACGGAAAATAAACATACAGTCAATGCACTATTTCTACCTAACTGTTTATTTGGGGGGCATAAAAAAGCACCCTTCCGAAGAAGAGTGCTATTTGAGTGAGGAATTAGACTAAACTTAGAAGCGATATTTCGCAGCGACACCAAAGCGGTTGTAGTCAGCATTACCAACTTCACCAAAGCCTACTCGGCCTTCTAGACTAACCTGTGGGGTAAAGAATTTACGTGCACTCACACCAAACTCATCATTATCGTTGATATCGTTGCTGTAATAATCGACACCTACACTTAGCGTTTTATCAATGAAGTAGTCTGCTGCCAGATTGTATTCATCGAGATCACCAAAAGCAGCACCTGCTTCAAGGTTAATGTCTTTACCATTCGAAAGTGTAGTTACGTATTTAGCACGTAAAGTCGGGTCTACACCATCATCACGGTCATTATCCCAACCCTTAAGACCTGCTGCGATTAACAAGCCCGGTGCTGGTAAATAACCCACTTCTGCACCATAGGTGGTTAAATCATTGTTTAGGTCATCATTGTCTTTCAAGTCATGACCGCTCACATTACCACTTAAGTAAAAGTCTGAGTTCGGTACAAAGTACTCTGCACCTACGCCATAAGTATGCGCTTCATTGTCGCCAACTTCGTCATATTGGTATTTGGCATTTACGTTGCTAGCACGATCAAGGAAAGCTGCTTCTGCCAAAGGTGCATTACGGGTTTGTACAGGGTTAAAGTAATAAGTACCATCTACACCGAATGAACCGCTTGAACTGCCGTTGTCTGGATCAATCAGTCCTGCTGATGCACCAATTTCAGCTTGGTATGCGTTCGCAGTACCAGTGATAGCCAAAGCTGAAAGTAGGGCTGATGCGATTGCTAATTTTTTCATGGAAAGTACCCCTCTGAAATCTGGTTAACAGTTAAACTTTTTGTTACAACTTTCAGTCTAGGCGAAAATAAAACAGCGTCAATCACAGGAAAGTTACCGCATTGTTTCAAGCGTAAGTTTGTGTAATTTTTTGAGTTTAAGTGATTGAAATAAAAATGAAATAATTAAATGTTTTGTTTTATTAAAACTATGTAGGTTTTGTGAATTTCACCAAGATTGATCATTAAGCAATCAATATTGTTTCATCCTTGTTTTATTTTGGCGGGTTTAAGCCATTGCGATACACAAATTTTAGGCTTGTATTCAGCTGAATGTGTCAGGCAAAACATCAGCGCGATAGATCAGCCATTAAGATAAACATCAGTGTTAATCGAGCATGTTATTTGTAGGTTAGATATCCACTGAACTCTCACTTTAAAAGTTGAAAGCGATTTTTATTTCAACCTTATTTAGCATTCAACCTATAAAAGTTGAAAAGTTATGCTGGAATTTACAGCAGGGTAGAAATGCCAGAACAGGTCTGTGCTACAATTATCAGTTAATAAGCTTCATTGTTAATTGAGAGAATTTACGTGGAAATTAATCCTTATCTAAACCAATTAAAAGACTTGAACGAACGTAGTCAAACACTACGGGGGTATCTTTGACTACGATCTGAAAAAAGAGCGTTTAGAAGAGGTTCTCCGCGAGTTAGAAGATCCTGCAATCTGGAATGATCAAAGTCGTGCGCAAGCCATGGCCAAAGAAAAGGGCGAGCTTGAAAACGTGATTCATGTCCTAGAAGGTTTGGCGACACAGTTAGAAGATGCCCAAGCCATGTTGGACTTAGCTGTTGAAGCCGATGATGAAGATTTATTGGTGGATGTGCAGTCTGAATTGACTTCTGCTGAAGAAGAACTGGCGAAACTAGAATTCCGCCGTATGTTCAGTAATCCAATGGATCCAAACCCATGCTATGTTGAAATTCAGGCAGGTTCGGGTGGTACAGAAGCGCAAGACTGGGCATCGATGTTGTTGCGTATGTATATGCGCTGGATTGAACGTCACGGCTTTAAAGCAGAATTGATGGAAGAATCGGATGGTGATGTGGCAGGGATTAAATCTGCGACCATTCGCGTTGAAGGCGAATATGCCTATGGTTGGTTGCGCACTGAATCGGGTGTGCATCGTTTAGTGCGTAAATCGCCATTTGACTCAGGTAACCGTCGTCATACGTCATTTTCTGCAGTGTTTGTTTCACCAGAAGTGGATGACAACATTGAAATTGATATTAACCCTGCCGATGTCCGTACCGATACTTATCGTGCTTCAGGTGCGGGTGGTCAGCACATTAACAAAACTGACTCTGCGGTACGTTTAACCCACGCACCTACAGGAATTGTGGTGGCATGTCAGAACCAGCGTTCACAACACGCCAACCGTGACCATGCGTGGAAACAGTTACGTGCCAAGCTGTATGAATTGGAAATGAGTAAACGTAATGAGGCGGCTCAAGCACTTGAAGACTCGAAGTCTGATATTGGTTGGGGCAGCCAAATTCGTTCTTATGTATTGGATGATTCACGTATTAAAGACTTGCGTACAGGCGTGGAAACTTCAAATACAGGTGCAGTTTTAGATGGTGATTTAGACAAGTTTATTGAAGCCAGTTTAAAACAGGGGCTATAACTTACGGTCTGTAAGATCCTAATGAGCCTGCCCAATTCAGTTGAGTTGCTTAAAAAATTCATATAAATCGTAAAAAAACGATATTAATATCGAAAAAATACGATATATTAAGGACAGCTGCTGAATTGGGCTTATATTTACGAATATGTGTCTGAATGATGGATGTCGATTTAATTTTTAAAGCCTTAGCCAATCCTACCCGTCGGCAAATTTTAGAATGGTTAAAAGCACCAGAACAATTTTTGTCGATCGATGAGTGTGGCGACTTTAAGCGTGGCGTATGTGCAGGACATATTGAGCGTTTGGGCAACCTGTCGCAATCGACCATGTCAAATCATTTATCGGTACTGCAACAGGCAGGTCTTATTCGTGCAGAAAAATACGGACAATGGTCATATTTTTCTCGTAATGAAGCACTCATTCAGCAATACGTCGAATATTTAAAACACTCACTTTAACTGTGAGATTAGAGGCAAAAATGGCTGAATTAGACTCTCCTTTGGTTTTGGGTGATCTTCATCTTAAAAACCGTGTCGTGATGGCACCTTTAACCCGCAATCGTGCCAGCGATGATCGTGTACCTACGCCAATGATGGTTGAATACTATGCGCAACGTGCAAGTGCTGGCCTGATTATTTCTGAAGCCACAGTGATTTCTGAAGAAGCCAATGGCTATTTAAATACTCCAGGATTGTTTACCGATGCTCAAGTGCAGGGTTGGAAACTCGTTACCGATGCCGTGCATGCCAAAGGTGGTTTGATTGTGGCGCAACTGTGGCATGTAGGTCGTGTTTCACATCCAGATTTACTCAATGGTGCAACACCAGTATCGGCAAGTGCGGTACAACAAGCAGGTTATGTCAGTTTGTTGCGTCCTAAACGTGAATATGTGTTGCCACGTGCCTTAGAAATTGCAGAAATCCACACCATTACCGAGCAATATAAGCAAGCCGCGATTCGTGCTAAAGAAGCCGGTTTTGATGGTGTTGAATTACATGCTGCCAATGGTTATCTGATTGACCAGTTCTTGCAAAGCAAAACCAATCAGCGTGAAGATGAATACGGCGGTTCAGTGGAAAATCGTACACGTTTCCTGCTAGAAGCAACTGATGCACTGATTGAAGTATGGGGCGCAGATCGTGTAGGTGTGCATTTAGCGCCGCGTTGTGATGACCATGACATGGGCGACAATGATCCACGTGAAACATTTGGCTATGCCATGGAGCAGCTGGGTAAGCGCAAGATTGCCTTCTTCTTTACCCGTGAATATCTTGCTGAAGACAGTATTTCTGAATATATGAAAGAGCGTTCAGGTGGAGTGCCTTATATTGCCAATATGCAACTAAGTCGTGAAGATGCGATTGAGCTGTTGGCATCAGGCAAGGCTGATGCGGTGGCTTTTGGTAGGGCGTATATTGCCAATCCAGACTTGTATGAGCGTTTATTGGTAGATGCACCTTTAAATGAACTCAAACTAGAAAACATGATTGGCACTGCTGTTGCAGAAGGCTATATCGATTATCCAACTATGGCTGAAACACAACACGCTGTAGAATAAAAGCCCGTATAGCGCCACACATGCAATTAACATGCGCGTGTGGCTCTGTTATATTTTGCCGACAGTCATTTTTAGGGCGCATCTTTTGGCAACTCCATTATGGTATAACGCAGCCTTGGCGCTGTTAAAACCGATTTATCAGTCACGTATTCGTAAACGTGCCGAACATCCTGAGCAATTACAACAAGAACTGCTTGAGCGTTTTGGCCCATTTCAGCCCGCTAAAAATTTACATGCCATTTGGTTTCATGTGGTGTCGGTAGGAGAAACCAATGCCGCGCAACCTTTAATTGAACATTATTTAAAAGCGGGACATCCGGTTTTAGTCACCAATACCACCAAGACGGGGCAGGCGCGTGCCAAATCATTATTTTTAAAAGCACCGTATTTAGATTTATTTCAAGCCGTATATTTACCTGCCGATCAGGTGCATCTAATTCGTGAGTTTTATCAGAAATATCAGCCCAAATTATTGGCATTGGTTGAAACAGAATTGTGGCCAAATTTGATTGATCAGGCGCAGCATTTTCAAGTCCCGTGTTTGTTAATTAATGCACGGCTTTCGGAAAAATCCGCCAAAGGCTATGCCAAAGTTAAAGGATTGACACGTGGCATGCTTCAAAATTTACAGCAACTTTTGGCGCAAGACCTTACCACACAGCAGCGTTTTATTGCATTGGGGATGCCTAGCGAGCGTACAAAGGTGGTGGGTAATATTAAATTTGATATTCGTGCCCCAGAAGATTTTGTAGAGCAAGCCGTGCAGTTGCAACAGACATGGCAATTGGCACATCGCAAAATTATTACCCTTGCCAGTACCCATGCACCAGAAGAACAGCAATTATTGACTGCACTGAAACCTTATTTTGCAGAGCATCCTGAACTGTTATGTATTGTTGTCCCGCGTCATCCAGAGCGTTTTGATGAAGTGGCTGTGCAGGTACAAAAACTGCAACTCAATATGCAGCGTCGTAGTTTGGCCGAAGTGATTCAACCTGACACACAGGTGTATTTAGCCGATAGTATGGGTGAAATGTGGTTATGGTACGCCTTGAGTCAGGCGTGTTATGTCGGCGGCTCGCTGAATGAACCTGGTGGCGGTCATAATATTTTAGAGCCTTTGGCCTTAAGTGTCGCCACGGTATTGGGTAAAAATTATTTTAATTTCCAAAGTATTGTGGATGAGTTTGTTGCAGCAGAAGCTGTGTATGTGGTCGAAAATGCTGAACAAGCTGTAAATACGTTAACGCAATTGTTGTTTGAACCTGCGTTACGTGCACAGCTGAATCAAAATGCTCAAGTGATTATGTATAAAAATCGTGGCTCTTTAACTGAGCATATTCACGTGATTAATCAGTATCTTTAAAAATGAATATCGTTTTGCTTGACCCGCGACAGGGTCCAAATGAAGTGTGGTCTATTAGCGCCCAGCGCCAAGTACAGCATTTGCATACGCATGTCGGTATACAAGTGGGTGATACCTTGAAAGTCGGGATTCGCGGTGGCAAGCGTTATTTGACCGAAGTGGTGGAAGTCAGTGAGCAGCGGATTCAAGTCAAAGCTCTGCGTGAAGAAGCTGTCCCAAAAAAACTGCCTGTGACCCTGATTGTGGCTTTACCACGCCCTAAAGTATTGCGTCGTTTAATTATGGATAGCGTGACGCTAGGTGTGGAAAAAATTATTTTGCTGCACAGCTATCGGGTCGATAAAAGCTATTGGCAAACACCATTTTTGCAACAACTCGATCAATATGTAACTTTGGGTTTGGAACAAGCAGGCGATACCATTGCACCTGAGATTCAGCTTTATAAACGCTTTAAACCCTTTGTGGAAGATGTTTTGCCCGGTTTGATTTCTGCCGATTGTTCTGCTTATGTGGCGCATCCTTATACCGATCAAGCTATGCCACATGCCATCCAACATCCATGCAGTATTGTGATTGGCCCAGAAGGTGGATTTATTCCCTACGAAATTGATTTGCTCGAAAAAAACGGCTGCCAAGCGCGGCACTTGGGCAACCGTATTATTCGTACTGAAACTGTGATTGCTTATGTTTTAGGGCGTTTGTTTAGTGCGGGCTGAATCATCTTCATTGACTGCTGCATCACCACGATAAACTTTCACTTCCTGCACAGGATAAGGAATCGAAATGTGATGTTCGGCAAAAGCGGCAATTACCCGTTCTTGCACTTCACTGATGGATGCTGAAGTGGTGGTTTCCGTCGTATTTACCCACCAACGCACATTTAAATTAATCGAAAAATCGGCCAAGGCAGTGACATTGACGCTAAATGCAGGTTGGCTCAAGATTTTTATGTCACGGTCTAAAATGGCCAAAATAATATCTTTGGCTTTTTGTACGTCATCTTCATAACCAATACCGACCACAAACTCGCAACGACGACGGGTATAAGCCGTATTGACCGTCACGGCACTGGTATACACTGTCGCATTTGGAATCACGATGCGACGTCCATCGGGAGAGCGCAGGAAGGTGGCACGAATCTGAATATCTTCTACCGTACCTTCCATATTATTTACGATAATGTCATCACCAATTTTAAATGGCTCACCAATCAAAATCAGCACGCCCGATAATAAATTCTGGAAAATATCTTTAAAAGCAAAACCAATTGCAACAGAGCCTAGACCCAAGGCACTCATGAGTTGGCTAGGGGTGAATCCTGGAATCGCAATTACCATCGCAATCAGAAAGCCAAAGAAAATAATAGCGGAACTACCAACCCGATTCAGCACCAAAACCAGATTTTGTCGGGTATAGGAACGATTGTTTAGGGTCTTACGGATAGACCATTTGAACACGCGAGCAAGCAGCCAAAATACAAACAGCACTACGGCTGCAATTATCAAATACGGCACACGCTCCCAAAATCCTTCCATAATTTTGTCGATGGTTGAATAGGCGTCATTGTACTTGGCTGTATGATTGATCACGGTTTGCGTAGTTTTTTCAGTGGCCTCATGCAACAGCTGACTGGTATTTTCAGAAACTTCACTGAGTGAGGGTTTGGATTCTGCCACGATAATTCCGAATTCAAAATGAAGCGAGTATTTTGCCTGAAAAACTCAATTTGGTTAATGCAGCAATGCTTACTTGCGAGTATTTTAGACAACTTGGGTAGATGTGATGAGCACACTATTTTGTAGCACTTAAACTGATAGTTGTATGTGGTTTTATCTTTAAGACAGGGTCGCAGGTATGAATGATTAGCTGCGTAAAAAAATGTTAATACTCATGATTATTGGACGATATTTTGTTTAAAAATAATGCAATGTGCAGTACAGTGGAATGAAAACCTGAAAAGTATGAATGCAAGAACATGGCATTTGATCAACGCTTTGGCATGCTTTTTTTTATATAAAATTTATGCGACTAAAGCCGAATGGTGGGCCATAAAAAAGAAAGTTCATACTGTGAATATGCAGAAATAATAATCAATAACGTGGCATACATCTCGTGATGAGATGCGAGAACATCAAGGAAGTAGCAGATGAAAGACGTATATCCTGTTCCAGATGAATTTAAAAAGACTGCCCGCACCACTGAGGCAGAATATTTTCAACGCTATCAACAATCTATAGATGACCCTGAAACTTATTGGGCAGAGCAGGCCCAACGCTTAGATTGGATTAAACCTTTTACCCAAGTCAAAAATACCAGCTTTGACCCTGAGAATTTTAAAATTGAATGGTTTGTGGATGGGCAACTGAATGTCAGTGCCAATTGCTTAGATCGCCATTTAAAAGAACATCCGCATAAACCTGCAATAATTTGGGAAGGAGATCATCCATCTCGGCATAAAGTGGTTTCTTTTGCTTCTTTGCATGATGAAACCTGTCGTTTTGCCAACGTGCTGAAAAAGAACGGGGTGCAAAAAGGTGATCGGGTGGTGCTGTACATGCCGATGGTCTCCGAAGCTGCGATTGCCATGCTGGCCTGCGCGCGGATTGGTGCAGTGCATTGTGTGGTTTTTGGTGGTTTTTCTCCCGATGCTTTGGCTAGCCGAATTGAAGATTGTCAGGCCAAGTTAATTGTCACTGCCGACTCGGCCATGCGTGGTGGTAAGCCAATTTATTTAAAAGCCAATGTCGATGCTGCCCTAAAAGTAGCAGGTACTGACTGTGTGCAAAATGTGATTGTGGTGCATCGTACAGGCAATCCGATTGAGATGCTGCCCGAACGCGACGTGTGGTATCACATGGAAATTATGTCGGTCAATGACATCTGCCCACCCGAGCCGATGAATGCCGAAGACCCATTATTCATTTTATATACTTCGGGTTCGACAGGAAAACCCAAAGGCGTTTTGCATACTACAGGGGGTTATTTGACCTATGTGAATAGCACGTTTAGGGAGGTTTTTGACCTGAAACAGGATGATGTGTTTTGGTGTACCGCTGATGTAGGCTGGATTACAGGGCATTCTTATGTCTTATACGGGCCATTGTCGAATGGTACATCAACCGTGATGTTTGAAGGGGTGCCGAACTATCCAAGTTGGGCGCGCACAGGGCATATTGTCGATAAACACAACATCACCATTCTATATACCGCGCCGACTGCCATTCGCGCCATGATGCGAGAGGGAGATCGTTTTGTACGTGAGAGTTACCGTAGCAGTTTGCGTTTACTCGGTTCAGTCGGTGAGCCGATTAATCCTGAAGCATGGAACTGGTATTACAACGTGGTAGGTGAAGGACGTTGCCCAATTGTAGATACATGGTGGCAAACCGAAACAGGGGGCATATTAATTTCAGCATTGCCAGGTGCAACGCCACTGAAACCCGGTTCGGCGACGCGCCCTTTATTTGGGGTACAACCCGCAATTGTCGATGCCGAAGGTAATGAACTGGAAGGCGCGACCGAAGGCAATTTAATTATGAAAGATTCATGGCCAGCGCAAATGCGCGGTATTTGGGGCGACCCTGCACGTTTTATTGAAGCGTATTTTTCGACCTATCCGGGTGCGTATTTTACAGGAGATGGTGCACGCCGTGATGAAGATGGCTATTACTGGATTACAGGGCGTGTGGATGATGTCTTGAATATTTCGGGGCACCGTTTAGGTACCGCAGAAATTGAAAGTGCCTTGGTGGCACATGAAGCTGTGGCTGAAGCGGCAGTGGTGGGTATGCCCCATGAGATTAAAGGACAGGGGATTTGCACCTTTGTAACCTTGCAAGTTGGTACACCTGAGTCAGAGGAGTTGCGTGAAGAATTAGTCAACTGGGTACGCAAAATTTTGGGGCCTGTGGCAACACCTGATGCGCTGCATTGGGCACCTGCTTTACCCAAAACCCGTTCAGGTAAAATCATGCGCCGTATTTTGCGGAAAATTGCAGCGAATGAATTGGATAGTTTAGGTGACACATCTACTTTGGCTGAGCCGCAAGTGGTGGAGCAATTGATTGCAACGGTGTATGGGGAGCGGTAGGTTTTTAACTATTCAAAATCAATAAAAAAGCCCCCATCTTTCGATGAGGGCTTTTAAAATTTTGGAGCGGGAAACGAGACTCGAACTCGCGACCCCAACCTTGGCAAGAGTCACCGACATAAAATACACTAAATAACACAATTGGTACGTTAATAAACTCTATATATAACAGTTATATAGAGTTTTTATTTTGTGTGACGTAATTTAAGATGGGGTGGGGTACTTTTATTTTTGGTCACTAATTTATTGTGATAATCAACAATAATAACCAACATACATATGCTTAATCTAAAGGTATTTTACTGACTGGTATAATTTTATGATGAGAGGGGTGTTGCCTGAGGCTACGGTTTCTGTTTGGCCTTTTGGCGTAAGACGTACAAATATAAGCTTTCTACTTTTTCACGTGCCCATGGTATGGTACGCAAGAATCGTAATGATGATTTAACACTTGGGTCTATGCAAAAACATCTATTTAAAAGCAGATTGGCAAGGTTTAGCAGATGTACAACTTGCGACACTAAACTGGGTAGATTGGTTCAATAAAAAGCGTGTACACAGTGCACTGGGTTATGTGTCGCCTTTTGAGTTTGAAGCAATGTACTATGATAAGATTAACCCGTTAGGTCAGGTGGCTTAACTTAAATAAAAAAGTCTCCGACAAAAATAAAAAAGTCTCCGACAAACCCGGTACGGTTCAAAATGAAAATACGAATGGTTTAATCCGTCAATATCTGCCAAAATCATCATCGTTTGATGGCGTGTCAAACGAACAAATAGAGCAGATAGAATTTGCACTCAACCATCGTCCTAGAAAAACACTAGGTTGGTATACACCGAGTGAAGTTATGGCTGGTTTTTATACTGTTGCACTTGCCGCTTGAATCCGCCGCTTATAATATGAGAAATTAAACACATTATCTTTATTTTCCTCTGTACACGACAAATTTCACAGAACCCTTATCCTATCAGGATTCTGCTTTCTTAAAATTGCCAAAATTTCCTTAAACTCTTCTTTTTTCCCAAAACCAATTAAACGCTGAATCGCCATTTGAACATAGTCTAAACCATAGCGAAATAAACTCATTGAGA
>NZ_BPPH01000006.1:0-115507 GCF_021602765.1 Acinetobacter sp. KAM396 | reverse complement strand
CCGTACAACTGACGTAACTGGTGCAATCCAGTTGAAAGAAGGCGTTGAAATGGTAATGCCAGGTGACAACGTTGAAATGTCAGTAGAATTAATCCACCCAATCGCAATGGACGCTGGTTTACGCTTCGCGATCCGTGAAGGTGGTCGTACTGTAGGTGCGGGTGTTGTTGCTAAAGTAACAGCATAATCACTTTATAGTGTGAAAAAGCGCTCCGTTTGGGGCGCTTTTTTTATGGCTGTATTTTGCGTGCTAGTTTCCAGATGGATGAAAGCTTGCTGTATTGATGGTTGAAATAACGCTCTTTGAACCTTGAATCAATCTACAAAATATTTTATTGCCTTCTTTTGCTATGGTGTTAATAGCTTATTTTTTCTCGTAAATAAAAAAATAATTTCACTTATCTTTATTTTTTGTTGCTCATGTCCTGAACTGACAATTGGCTGTCCTTAAGTGCAGTTAAATAACGCACAGAAAACCGTAATATGAAATCATACCGATAAATAAAAAAAAGTGGGTTACAGCGTGAGTAACGTCATGGATGTATCCTCAGGAGTAAGTAACATGAATGCTAAGTTGAGTGTAAGTGAACGTGCTGGTGCGAGTTTTCCTGTCCGTCGTATGAATTTCAACTTTGATGCTGTACCTGAATATTGGATGAGTGGTAATGCAGGCTTAACTCATTTTATGACTGCTTTATCTGCATTATTCCCTGCAGGTGAGAAGTTTTTTATAGATAGTGTACGTGCGCTGCGTTATCACCCAATGCTGAAAGACAATGCAGATTTACAGAAAGAAATTAGTGCATTTATTGGACAAGAAGCCATGCACACGCATGAGCATGTTAGTTTTAATGCCGCTGCACAGAAATTTGGACATGATGTAGATACTTTAGATCGTTATACAGATATCGTGATTCAAACCAGTCGAAAATTTATAGCAAAGTTAGCTAAACCGATTGGTATTACGCAGGAAATGGTAGATTTAACTTCAACTACTGCGCTAGAACATTTCACAGCAACGATTGCTTCACAATTATTGACCAATTCACATATTCAAGAATTAATGACTGATGACACCATGAAAGCTATGTGGTTGTGGCATGCCATTGAAGAAAATGAGCATAAAGCTGTGGCTTATGATGTGTTTGAAGGTGTGTTTGGCAAAGGTGTGAAAGCCTATGCACTCCGGACAAGTTCTTTGATTATCTCGATGCTGACTTTGTTTTTAGTTCAAAACTATTTTCTATTGCGTTTGTTAAAACAAGACAAGCAATTGAATCTAAAAAATTTACGTATGATTTATCGTTATGCTTATAGCCCATCAAAAGGGATTATTACCGGCATGGGCAAAGAAATGTTGTTCTATTTCAAGCCGAATTTTCATCCTAACGATTTTGACACCACAACTTTATTAAATACTTGGAAAGCTAAATTAGGCTTTTAAACTTTTCCCTTTGGTCTGGCAACGTAAGTTGCCTTTTTTTTTGCTCGATTTTTTTGTAGTGAAATCTATAATGCCTACATCTTAGAACAGCACAAGATCATTCTTATGATTCGTTTAATGCAGACCCATGATGTCGCTGATGTGGTTGCGATTGAAAATTTGGTACAAAGTCATCCGTGGAGTACCAAACAATTTGCCGAAGCGGTGGACAGTTACCACAGTACCGTGATTGAACACGCAGGGAAAGTGGTGGGTTTTTGTATTTTACAACCTGTGTTGGATGAAGCAAATTTGTTGTTGATGGCGGTACACCCAAGCCAGCAAGGCAAAGGTTTAGGTTATCAACTGCTAGATCATTCTATTGCGGGATTGAAGAACCAACCTGTGCAGATTTTTTTAGAAGTGCGTGAAAGTAATTTAGCCGCGATAGCCCTGTACGAAAAGTCAGGTTTTCATCAAATTGATTTACGTAAAAATTATTATCCTAAAACGGATGGGACACGCGAGCATGCCATTATTATGGTGAAATCTTGTAGTGATGATTTTGCCAGTTTGTTTAAGTAAATCTGATGAAGGTAAAAACTGGTCTTGTGCGAATTCGGTTTATTTGATGATGGAGTTATTCCAACCTAAGGGCAGCGTGGTCATTAAGGAGTTTCCCAACTGCTGCACCTCATCGTTATTTAGGCTGCGGTTAATGCGTCGCCATTGACCATCAAGCAGTAGCTCAAGGGGCACATATTGCGATTTGTAGTTCATTTTGTTGGAATGAGGCACCCAATAGCCCAAGTAAACATATTGCAGTGCCAAAAGCTGTGCCTGTTCAATTTGTTTTAATACTGCAAATGTTCCGAGTGAGCGACGACTTTCGTCTGGATCAAAAAAGGTATAGACCGCAGAAATACCATCATCTAAATAATCACAGGTCGATACTGCAATTAAGCGATCTGCGTGCCAAATTTCTAAAAAGAAGCTGCTGGTACAGCTGTGGATGAGGAATTTTTCAAATTGGTCACGACTGGCAGGGAACATATCGCCATCGGCATGTCGTTCATTGATATAGCGTTCATACAGTGCATAATGCAAATCGCCAGCATCTTGTGGCTTTGTAATTTTGATCTGTAAATCGTGATTGCGTTTCCAAGCTTTCTTTTGGGTGCTATTCATTTTAAATTCAGCGACAGGAATACGCGAAGAAAGGCATTGACGGCATAAATGACATTCAGGACGATAGACAAAATCGCCACTGCGACGAAAACCGACCCGAGAAAGTTCAGACAAGGTTAGCACATCAATTTTATGTGCAGGGTCTAAAAAAACCATTCGCGCAGATTTTTCAGGTAAGTAGCTGCAATCGTGCGGCGGAGTAATGTAATACTGCAAATCATTTAGCAGGGATTTTGGGTGATATGAATTCATTGTCAAGATCCCTCTCTGTTATTGTCATTCAAGTAGGCGCGCATATTGCGCTATTGTTTTACTTGAAAATACACTGTCCTGATATTTTTTCCAATTGATGGCGGGCTGTTTTACAACATCTTGTAACGATTTAAGGTAGTCTTGGCGAGAAAGTGTACATGCGCCCAGACTAATTAAATGATCATTGACCAATTGACAGTCAATCCAAGGCAATTGTTGTTCTTGTCCGAGCAGCATCAAACTATAAAATGCCATTTTAGATACATCAGTGCGATGGCTAAACATGGACTCACCAAAACAGCCCTTGCCAATGCTGACCCCATATAAACCACCGACCAAAAGATCTTGCTCCCAAACTTCAACGCTATAGGCGTAACCTGCGTTAAACAATGCACAATAACCTTGAATGATATCTTCACTGATCCATGTTTCGTCTGCATAACTTCGTGGCAGTGAGCAGGAACGAATGACATCTTCGAAAGCATGATTAATCGTAATTTGATAATCATGCTTCTTCATATTGCGAAGGAGTGATTTACTTGGTTTATACGCATGTGGCTCGATGATGCAACGAGGTTCTGGACTCCACCAACAAATGGGTTCATCTTCATTAAACCAAGGAAATAAACCATGTGTATAGGCTTCAAACAATGTAGTAGGGGAGAGGTCGGCACCAATACAGATGAGGCCTTGACCTTCAGGGTCAGCTTCAATGGGGTTTGGAAAGATAAACTCAGATGGGGGAAGTTGTTGCATGATTGAAGTAAGTAAATATGAATAATTCTAAACTAACGTAACTGAAATTGAATGGCAATCATTGAAGATTGCCACTCAAGTAATAGGTTAGTTAAATAATCGAAGTTGTTTAGCGATTTGTATTTTTTTACTGTCAATAAACAATTGTGCTTTGGTTTGAATAATTTCAAGACTTTTGGTTTGATCAGAGACAGTAGTTCCATCTTTGTCTAAAACAAGCCATCCAAGCTGACCAATCACCTCTTGGACATAATGTGCAAAATCACTCGCAGTCTCTAAGCCATCAATAAAATGTGCTCGATAAAATAATTGATGAAAATGTTCTGTAGCAATACCAATTCCAGTAATTGGACTGATTAACACACTATAGTTTTGATGAAAACTGGCTTGTTTTAAAATGTAATGATTTAAATTTTGGCAATGCAAAATTGTTTTTTCGCTTGGTTGAAGGTTCTGACAAGGTTGAGCCAAGCCTAGATGACACAAAATCACTAATGCATTTAGAATCTTTGCATAATTTAATTCTGGAAAACTAGGTTCAAGCTCAGCAATTGTAAGTGGCTGGTAATTACATTCAGCAAAGAGATTACCTATAGGTTGATATATTTCTTCAATTAAATTGAATGTGCCTAATAGTCCATTAATACTCGTTGGTAGTTGCTCTTTAGCTGTAAGCAGCACGAAAGCAGTGTTACGTAATTTTTCTTGGACTTGTAGCGGTGTTAAATTATTTTTTCCGCGAATAAATAGGTCACGTCTAAATTGCGTGTTTGCGAAATAGTCTCGACACTGTTCTTTAAAGATTGGATGCTCAATCGCATTTAAAAATTGCTGATGTTCATCAGAGAAATTAATATTGTCTAAATGGGTACCAAGATCAGTAGAACCAGCGTAAGACAATTTGATTTCATCAAGTATACGAACGATTTGTTGAAATGAAAAACATTGCCAATCTTGATTTAAATACTCATGAATTAAGTAATTTGGATTCTGTTGTTTTAAATCCGCAACCTTTTGTAAAGCATTTGGATTGCGTTGAGCAAAAACTGGATTTTTTTTCAGTAATTCATCACTAAAATTGAGTGCTTCATTCACTTTCTGAATTGGATTGGTGCTTTTGCTATTAAACTTAAAATGACTATGAAATAGTTCACGAATTGGCATATTTGCAGCCCAACCCGTTACACAGTTATAACTGATATACACGATGCCATTTGGTTTCAAAAATTTGCGAATGAACTTTAGAATAATATGTTGATTTTCATAACTAATCCAACTCCAAATACCATGTAAGCTGATCGAGTCAAACATCGGTAAATCTTGACGATTTAGCAACTCTTCAAAACTATCATCATAGAAAAAATGTTCAACATGGCTTTGTTCTGCTAATTGATTGGCATGGGCAGCATGAGCAGGGTTAAAGTCCGTACCATAAAATTTTGCTTCATTACATGTCGCATGGATATTTATGCTGACACCTTGTCCAAAACCGAGTTCGCAATGATTATGGGTTTCTTGAAAATCAGGACTTTCAATACCGTTTAGTAGTAAGCAAAACTTTTGAAAATTTGGACTCAAATCTCGATAGTAACCATAGGTGTAATTAACTTCAGTTTGATAGCCGTTAGTCCATGTCGTTGTCATTTATGTAATCCACTCATCAATTTTTGTTTAAAAAGTCTTCATGTTTTTGATTGTATGAATGATTTGTAAAAAAAACCACCAAAAAAATGGTGGTTTTTTCTTAAATTGTTACTTAGTTCGAGTTGTCTAAATATTTTTCTGCATCTAATGCAGCCATACAGCCTGAACCTGCTGAAGTGATTGCTTGGCGATAGATACTATCTGCTACGTCACCAGCAGCAAAAACACCTTCAACTGAAGCCGCTGTTGCATTACCTGCCGTGCCACTATGCACTTGAATGTATCCATCTCTCAAGTTAAGTTGACCTTCAAACATACCTGTATTTGGCTTATGTCCAATCGCAACAAATAAACCTTGAACTGGAATATCTTGAGTGCTTGAATCTTGAGTCGATTTAATACGAACTGACGTTACACCAGTTTTATCACCGAGCACTTCATCAACTTGATGGTTCCAAATGATACTGATTTTGCCTTCTTTTTCTTTAGCAAAAAGATGATCTTGCAAAATCTTCTCAGAACGTAAGCTGTCACGACGGTGAACTAATGTTACATGCGCAGCAATGTTAGATAGGTAAAGTGCTTCTTCAACAGCGGTGTTACCACCACCGACAACCATTACATTTTGGCTTTTATAGAAGAATCCATCACAAGTCGCACAAGCACTTACACCTTGACCCATAAAGGCAGCCTCAGACTCAAGACCTAAATATTGTGCAGTCGCACCTGTGCAAATGATTAAAGCATCACAGGTAAATTCTTCCATATCGCCTTTGAGTACAAATGGGCGCACATTCAGGTTTACTTCATTGATATGGTCATACACGATTTCTGTGCCAAAGCGTTCCGCATGAGCTTGCATACGTTCCATTAACGCTGGGCCTGTTAAACCTTCAGGATCGCCTGGCCAGTTATCAACTTCTGTGGTCGTGGTGAGCTGACCGCCCAATTGTAAGCCTGCAATTAAGGTTGGTTTTAAGTTGGCACGTGCGGCATAGACTGCGGCACTATAACCTGCAGGGCCTGAACCTAAAATAATTAAACGTGAGTGACGAGCGCTCATGCACAGCATCCTTTTTTTATTTAGAAATTTATGGAATTATACGTGAAACAGGATGAGTTTGCTGTGTGATTAAAGTTGATATTACTGATCATGTAAATCGATTTGAGCTATATAGAAAAAGTTAACAACACACTTCAATAATCTTGCATCTTTTTCTAGGCAACACATGCATAATAGAAGGTCTGTTATAATTTATAGCTTGCTGTGTGGTGAAGCTTGCATGGTGAAATGCAACTTAAATGACACAGCTAAATGAAATACAGATGCTCCGAATCAGGTGGCTTTTTAAGACCATCGAACAAACAAAAAACATTGATGAAGAATTGGCGACAGGACAATATATGACTGCGGTGTCGGGTGCTTATGCACAGCGCTTAATAGCGACATTATTTTTGGTCTCTTTTGGAATATATCTGTTCCTTGCAACAGTGACCTATACTCCATTTGACCCAGGTTGGATGCATATTTCCAGTGACACCCAACAGATTTCAAATGCGAGTGGAATCGCAGGTGCGTGGATTGCTGATTTATTGTTTGGCTTTTTAGGTTGGGCGAGTCTGCTTCTTCCTGCTTATTTTTTTATTGAAGCCTTACAAGTCTGGTGGCCGCGTAGTTTTTTAAACCGTCCATTTCGTTATGCTGCACAATTCTTCATTTTATTGGCCACTGCAAGTTTACTGTATTTATTTTGGCAAGTGCCTGCCGATACGTTAGACAACGCCTCAGGTGGCATCATTGGTTTTGAACTTGGGAAAAGTTTATCGCAAATTTTAACCATTTATGGTGCAACACTCTTTTTAGTCGTCTTTTGGATTTTCTTGTTTACCCTTGCATTTGGCGTGAAGTGGAACAGAACCTTGGCAACTTTTAAAGCTACACCTGCTTATCTGCAAGATTTGTTCTATAGCAATGTGCCTGAAGCAGAATCGGACTTTGACCGTTCCGCACCACAGGTGAAAAAGACCGTTGTTGCTGCTGAAGTGGCATCAACCGATTTAGAAGCGAGTGAACACGTGGTTGCACAGGTGAAACAATCTGAAGTAACTACGCCACATCCTGCAGCAGAGCGTATGTTTAATCACATGCAGCAACGCGAAGAAGAAGAACAGCAGGTGCAGCAACAAGTATTGGTGCAAGATGAAATTGATGATGTTGAATTAGAGAAAACCATCGAAAAGGTGCATCGCTTAGAACAAGACAGCCAGCGTATTGTTGCGACAGGCGAAGTGTGGCGCGCTTTACAAGATAATACCGACAGTCAGCATAACCAAGACATTCATGCTTTATTGCGTGCTTCAGAAGAACCTGAGCCGCATCTACAATCTAATCCTTTTGATGACGTGCGTTCTGGAACTGCATCATCTCAAGCCACTATAAAGTCATCGTTGGATTGGGATGATGACCAAATTTTTGATGAATTGCTCGCAGCAGTTCCGCAAGGCAAAGCTGCAAGTGATTTACACAGCCCATTCCAAAATAGTGGAATGGATGCTTTAGATGAGCCCGCGACCCAGCAAAAAACAGTGCGTCCGCACTCGAATCCTGCAATTCACGATTTTAACGATGAACTCAGCAGATTTGAGTCAGATTTTAATCCGCCATCTTCAAATGCCTCGAATACGCAAAATCAGGCTGTACGCCAAGAACGTCATTTACAGCATGATTTAGACAGCTTAGATGACTTGTTGGTGGATGATGAGTTACAGCAAGATGCATTTCCAGATCAAGTGCCTGTAGCGCGTAATACCAGTAGCTATGCACAAAGTTCTGCTTTTGTTCAGGCACCTATTCAGACGGCAGCTACTGCCGCAGTGATGGCAAGTGCAGGGACAGCTACACAGGCTGAACATGCAGAAAAAGCAGCATTATCCAAAGAAGCATTTATCGAAGCATGGCAGGAAACCGCAGGCAAGCCGCAAGATGAAGATGACTTTGATGCGCCGCTAACCGATGCACATGGTCGCCCGATGTCACGCGCCATGCAGGTTGCAGAAAAACGTCGTGATCTTTCTCCGCTTCCAGGTTTGGATTTGCTCGATAAAGTCGATCCAAACAAAAAAGTGAACTTCACTGCAGAACAATTATCGCGCTTGTCGGAATTGCTGGAAATTAAATTACAGGAATTTAATGTCAAAGCCAAAGTGGTTGAAGCACAGCCTGGCCCTGTTGTGACCCGTTTTGAGCTGGATTTGGCACCCGGGGTCAAAGCGTCGAAAGTGACCAATATTTCCCGTGACTTAGCGCGTTCAATGTCAATGGCATCGGTACGTGTGGTCGAAGTGATTCCAGGCAAGCCGTATATTGGTATTGAGGTACCGAACAGTTCACGTGAAATGGTACGTTTAATTGAGTTATTACAAACGCCTGCTTTTGAAGATCCAAACGGCATTTTATCTATGGCGATGGGGAAAGATATTTCAGGCAACCCTGTGATCACTGAATTGGGTAAAGCACCGCACATGCTCGTAGCAGGGACGACGGGTTCAGGTAAATCGGTGGCAGTGAACTCGATGATTTTGTCGATGTTGCTGAAATATAAGCCTGATCAATTGCGCTTAATTTTGATTGACCCGAAACAATTGGAGCTTGCTAACTATAACGACATTCCACATTTGTTGACGCCTGTGGTGACTGACATGAAAGATGCGGTCAGTGCTTTAAATTGGTGTGTCAATGAAATGGAACGTCGCTATAAGTTGATGTCTTTCTTGAAAATTCGTAAATTAAGCGACTATAACCGTAAGGTTGAAGAATCTATTGCCAATGGTGAAGATTTAATTGATCCAACTTGGAAACCTGGCGATTCTGCAACGCAGGAACGTGCACCGCGCTTAACGCCATTGCCATCTATTGTCATTGTGGCAGATGAGTTTGCCGACATGATTATGCAAGTAGGAAAGAAAGCGGAAGAAATGATTACCCGTTTAGCACAAAAATCACGTGCAGCAGGGATTCACTTACTTTTGGCAACTCAGCGTCCATCGGTAGATGTGATCACTGGTCTAATTAAAGCCAACATTCCAACTCGTGTGGCTTTACGTGTAAACTCAAAAATTGACTCACGAACTATTTTGGATGCAGGTGGCGCAGAAGATCTGCTCGGTCATGGTGACATGCTGTTTTTAGGGCCAGGTAAAATTGAACCAGAACGTGTACATGGTGCATTTATTTCGGATGATGAAGTCAACCGTATTTGTGATGCATGGCGTGAGCGTGGTGATCCTGACTATGTTGATGAAATCTTGACACCATTTGATGAAGAACCGTCTTCACGTGGTTTTGAAGATGGTGAGGGCAGTCCAGACCGTGATGTGCTATATGATCAGTGTGTGGCGTTTGTGCTAGAAACACGTAAAGTATCGACCTCATCTTTACAGCGGAAATTCAGCTTGGGCTATAACCGTGCAGCGCGTATTGTTGATCAGATGCAAGAGCAAGGTATTGTGAGCGAGCAGGGTGCAAATGGGAAACGTGAAATTTTAGTGTAAAGCTTCATTTTCTGTTTGATCTTGAATCAAGTACTGTAATAAAAAAATCCCGCAATTCAATATTGTGGGATTTTTTTAATTCAAGCGCTTTGGCTGAGTTTAGCCAGAGATTGTATTTAAACAGTTTAAGCAAACTTGGCTAAAACTGCTAAAAAACCATCTTTTTGACGTGGAAATTCAGCAATCACATCGTGAATACGTTGACCTTCAGGATTGGTGGCATTCACATCACGACCATCGGCAACAAATTGTGTCAATAGACGTTCATAGTCGCTTGGACGCATGTGTTTAAATGCGTGATAGAGTACGTGAAAATCTGCATTCACACCTGCAGGTGGTAACTGATTTAAGTAAGCAAACACACGTTCATCCGACCATGCTTCGTTAAAGGTTGCAGGTTGAGATAATGCCATAGCAATCTCCTTTATATTCTTTTGAAAAAATAGGGCAAAATAACTTGTGTTATTTTGCCCTGATTCAATTTGCTTGACTAATCAGTATTCAGATTATCGCTCTTCAGGCAAATTGATATTCATTTCTAGCATTTCAATATTGGCTTCTGAACGTACTGACATTTGAATGTGTTGTTCATCTACCCCACGCACGTAGCGGTTCACCACTTGCATGATTTCTTTCTTCATCTGATCAATTTTTTCTTGGCTTAAGCGTTTACCAAGACCTTGTTCAGAAGCAACAATCACTTTTAAGCGATCTTTTGCTGTTTGTGCGCTAGATGGCTTATCTTCACCGCTAAATAATTTGCTCCAAAATCCTGCCATGTCTACGCTCCAAATAATCGTGCTAACCAGCCCTTAGGTTTCGCTTCAATATGGCGAAACGGACGTTCTTCACCTAAGAATCGTGCAACCAAGTCATCATAAGCCTGACCTGCAGCAGCATCGCTATACAGAATGACAGGTTTACCTTCGTTTGATGCTTGAAGTACGCTCTTACATTCAGGAATTACGCCTAAAGTAGGTACACGTAAAATATCTTTAGAAATGTCATCAATCGTCAGCATTTCTTGTTTATCGGCACGTTCTGGGTTGTAACGTGTAATACACAGGTGCTTACGGATACGGCCTTCGTTTTGTTCTACTTTTTTAGTTTTGCTGTCGAGCATACCAATAATACGGTCAGAGTCACGTACTGAAGAAATTTCAGGGTTAGTCACAATAATCGCTTCATCGGCATGATACATCGCTAAAATAGCGCCGCGCTCAATCCCAGCAGGTGAGTCACAAATAATGTAATCAAACTCTTGTGCAAGCTCATCCATAATACGTGCCACGCCTTCATCGGTCAGGGCATCTTTATCACGGGTTTGTGAGGCTGGAAGAATATAAAGGTTTTCAATATCTTTATCGCGAATTAATGCTTGTTGTAAACGCGCTTCATTATTTAAAACATTCACAAAATCATAAACAACGCGACGTTCACAACCCATAATTAAGTCAAGGTTACGTAAACCCACGTCAAAATCGATAACAACAGTTTTGTGACCACGTAGGGCTAAACCTGTTGCAAAAGATGCACTTGTAGTGGTTTTACCTACGCCACCTTTGCCTGATGTTACGACAACAATTTTCGCCACCGAATCCACTCCTGTTATGGTTTAAATTCCCCTATATTTTCTCGGGGATTTTTGGTGATTATTTATACATTAAAATTGTAGAGCTTCAAATACAAGCTCTTGGTTATCATTTAAGTAAATATGCACAGGTTTTTTGGTCACATGCTGTGGAATGTCGTCCGCAACGCAATATGTGCCTGCAATAGATACCAATTCTGCTTCTAGGGAATGGCAGAAAATTCGTGCTGCAATATTCCCGCCCGCGCCGGCAATGACTCTACCACGTACACTACCATAAATATGTATATTTCCTGAAGCAATCACTTCTGAACCGCTGTTAATGCCTGCGGTTAAAATGATGTCGCCCTGATGCTGTACCAGACATTGGCCTGTACGCAAAATTTCATCGTGATACGACGTAATATGTGCCACTGCAGGTGCCGTTTCAGCGACTTGATTTTCAGCCTGTTGTTCTGCGGCAGGCTCAGGTTTAACTTCCACCACTTGTTCTTTGGTCGCTTTCACTTCCTGAAGTGGGCGGTCTTGTGGAATCACAGGAAATTGAATGGCACGTGCCTGATCGCCCAATAGTCCTTCGGTCACCGCAATTGGCTGTGCCTCTAAACTAATGAGTAATTGAATCAGTGCAATCAGTTCCTGTTCGACTGAACTTTCAATAACCACCAAAACACCTGGTGGAAATGATTTTTGCAACATTGGGCTTAGTTGCTGGCGGATCGCATCATGATCATTGGTGTCTAAGCTAATGCGAATCGCATTGACCAATCTGCCTTTTATCCGTATGTCAGCCATAATAATTCCTTAACACTTCTGACTCTGCTGGTTGTCGAAGTCATATTATAAATAGAGCAAATCCTAGAACAAATTGGGTGAATTCTCTAGTTGCATGACTAAAAATATTTATCCCAATCGTAAAAATGTTAAAACGCACTCATGAAATATTCTGTTGTTGTCCTTCATCTAAAATTTGTTGCCATTGTTTGACTTTTACTTGTTTGCGAATGGCTTCCAAACTTTCAAATACTGCTGACTCTACTAATTTATCAATATGCTGATTATGTTCAACTTCTATCTGACTAATTTTTTCGGCAATCATTTGATACGTCGGGTTGCTGGACTGTGCGTTCGGTTGTGCAAAAGGTTCAATCAAGCCTTGGGTGATGTTTTCGCCTAGTCGCTGACCAATACTTTGAATTTGCTGTTCAATACGACCACCAACCAATGGAATCAGACGCAGAAGCTGAGTCAGCTCAGGCGTATCTTCAATGGCTTGATTGACTACCAGCCCTACATTTTTTGCAATTTGGTGGCGTTGGGCTTGCAACTCTTTACCCAAGGATTCTTGCAGAATATCCGCCAGTGCAATGGCCAGTAACTGACGATGCCGCTCGACCAAATCATCAATAAACTGTTTGTGTGTGGTGCTGGTGGTCAGTTCACGCTGTACGCCATTCAGCACAGTCAGTACCACTCGGCTACTCAGTTCTTCCATCAATAAGCTGTAATAGAAGTTGCCACGTTTATACCAACTATTTGGGATGACTTTATAACCGTGACTATGCAGGTTGTAACCAATCGCGATGGCACGTAATAAACGTAAAAAACGCAATTGCGGAATGATCGCAAGAATTTCATACCAGTGAATAAACGGGAAAAACCACCAACGTTGATGATGTTTGAAAATGATTGCAATACCCCAACGCACGCCCAACTCTACAATTAAAAAAGTGGTAAACCAGCCTTCAGTGATAATCACCCAAGGACGTAACTCGCCCCGATAAAACTGTAAGATTTCAGGCAGGCGAATAAAGTCGAACAGCCATTCACCAAAATCACTCATTAAAATGGCATTGGCACTTAAACAGAACAAGTTAAAGATGATTAAACCCATCAAAAACAAGTCATAAATTAAGGCAATTTTCCAACCCCATGAATCTTTACGTAGGGTATGGAATGAGGATTTGATTACAGGCTCTTCAGACTTTTTCATGGTTCACCTGATTGGGTTAGACCGTTGGGGCAGCAAATTTTTGTTGCATGGATTCAATCAGCTGATCTTTTTCCAACCATAATTCATGCACCCATTGCTGGAAACGCTCACGGTATTCAGCATCATCTTCGTAATTACCACCCAAGACCCAGTCTGGAATGTTGATTTTTCGTAAATTTACCGCAATGCGAGGAACTTCTCCGAGCCAGAACTCGCTATAGCCTGGCACGCCATCTGGGTAAACAATGGTCATATCCACCAAGGCATCAATTTGATCGCCCAAAATATTTAATGCCAACGCTAAACCGCCAGCTTTTGGCTTTAATAAATGTTGATAAGGCGATTGTTGTTGATCATGTTTTTCTTTAGTAAAGCGAGTGCCTTCTAAATAATTTAGCAAGGTAAAGGGCTGACTTAATAATTGTTGGCAGGCTTTACGTGCCTCTTGCATATCACGATCTTTCAGTGCTGGTTTTTTTTCAATTTGTGCTTTGCTGTGACGCTTCATCATTGGGAAGCCTAAAATTTTAAAGGCCTGCCCCACAAAGGGAATAAAGATCAGCTCCCACTTGGTAAAAAAGCGGGTCAAAGGCATGCGGGTTAAACCAAAATATTGATTTACTGTGGTATCGACCCAACTTTGATGGTTACAGGTCATCAGATAACGACCTTGCATGCTCAGCTGCAAATTTTCATCAATGCTGATATCCCATTGGGTATTGGGTAACACATGATCAATCAGCCAGTTATTTACACTGAGCCAACTGTTGGTAATTTGAATATTGGCTTCATCGACCTTACTTGACTGCTTGAAGAGTTTGGTTAAGCCTAAAGCCAACACAGGAGGGCCGTGAAAAAATGTACTGCCAGTAATGACTGTACCCACAGTGAGTCCTTTTGTGATTTTTTTTAATAAAGGCTGTTTTTTTGCTTGCGATGACATATAAATCAATCCTGAAGATAAATCGTCCAATGCGTCACGTATTTGTAGATTACTCCACTATAAATGTTGTTTTTAAAATAAAAAAGTGTAGAAGTGAAAGTGTGTAGAAATTGTGATGAAGTTATACCCAGATTTGTACATGATCATGTATATTTGTAAGTAAAAGTTTTTTTATTAACAAAAAATCAATGGTCTAAGTGTATTTTTTCATTCAATATTCAGCCTGTACAACAAAACACAAGTAAGGAGGCATGCCATGCGTGCATTAGTAATATCGACAGCAGTTGTAGGGGCAATGGTATTAACAGGTTGTCAATCGACTGGTAACAACCTTGGTGGTATGGAATATGACAAAACAGCGTTAGGTACAGTAATTGGTGCTGCTGCAGGTTATGGGGTCTCTAAAAGTAACGCAAACACAAGTGCACAAAACAACCGTGCTGCAGCGATTGGTGCTGTAGTGGGTACTGCTGCGGGTGTTTATCTTGACAATAAAGAAAAACAACTTCGTCAACAAATGGCTGGTACAGGCGTAGAAGTAAACCGTAATGCCGATGGTTCTGTTGGCTTGATCATGCCGGGTAACATCACGTTTGATACGAACAAATCAAACATCAAACCAAACTTCTATTCTACATTGGACAAAGTAGCGCAAACGCTAACCCAAGATAACAAGAGCGGTATTTTGGTAACAGGTTATACTGACAGCACTGGTAACGACGCAATCAACATTCCATTGTCACAAGCACGTGCACAATCGGTTGCAAACTACTTGGCTAGCCGTGGTGTATCAACTTCACGTATTAATGCACAAGGTCACGGTGCTGCAAACCCAATCGCATCGAATGCTACTGCAGAAGGTCGTGAGCAAAACCGTCGTGTAGAAATCAGCATTTATGCGATCCAATAATCTGGCATTGTATAAACTGTAAAGAACCGCCTTCGGGCGGTTTTTTCATGTCAAAAATTTAGTGTTGTCTAATTGCATACTCAGCAAATAGACAATGACGTTGAAAGCAGCATTTTAGATTAGTCATCTTAGGCTGAGATGACTATAATCAAGCTCGAACCGAAATAGAGGAAATACTATGTCACTGGCAAGTCAGTTAAACGACAAGCAACTTGAAGCGATGAAATACACTCAAGGACCCTTGTTAGTGCTTGCAGGGGCGGGTTCAGGTAAAACTTCGGTGATTACCCGAAAAATTGCCTATTTGGTTAAGCATTGCGGGATTCCTGCGCATCGTATTACAGCGATGACTTTTACCAATAAAGCAGCACGAGAAATGAAAGAGCGTGTGACCAAATTGTTGTCACGAGAAGAAGCTAAAGGATTATCGGTTTCGACTTTCCACACCTTTGGTCTGAACTTATTACGTTTTGAATTAAAACACACGCCGTTAAAAGCCAACTTCTCTATTTTAGATGCCGATGACTGCAAACGTATTCTGATGGACTTAATGCACCGCGATAATTTGTCGGGTGCAGAAAGCAAAGAATTGATTGCCAAAGCCATGAAGATGATTTCAGACTGGAAAAATGATCTGATTGCACCAGAGCAGGCGCATACCACCTGCGAAACGCCAGAAGACATCCAATTTGCACATTTATATCAACTTTATGAACGTAATTTACGTGCCTATAACGCGGTAGATTTTGATGATTTAATTGTAATGCCGACACGGCTTTTGCAAGAAAATGCCGAAGTGCGTGACAAGTGGCAAAACCGTGTTCGTTATTTATTGGTCGATGAGTATCAGGATACCAATACCGCACAATATATCTTGGTGAAATTACTTGTAGGTGTGATGGGGCAGTTTACTGCGGTAGGTGATGACGACCAATCGATTTACGCGTGGCGCGGTGCGAAGCCTGAAAATATGGCCTTACTGAAAGACGATTTTCCAAATTTAAAAGTGATTAAACTTGAGCAAAACTATCGCTCGACTAGTCGTATTTTAAAAGCAGCCAACACTGTTATTGGTAATAATCCACATATTTTTGATAAAAAACTCTGGTCAGATAAAGGTCATGGTGAAGTGATTCGGGTGATCACTTGCCGAAACGATGATGATGAATCAGAACGCGTGGTGAAAGACTTACTCACCCATAAGTTAATGAACGGTAAAAGCTGGAAAGATTATGCGATTTTGTATCGTGGTAACTTTCAGGCGCGCATTTTGGAAACCCAATTACGCCAAATGCAAATTCCGTACAAGCTTTCGGGTGGTCAGTCATTCTTCGCGCGTGCTGAAATCAAAGACATCATGAGTTATTTGCGTTTGATTATTAACCCTGAAGATGACAGCGCATTCTTACGCATTATTAACACGCCTAAACGTGCGATTGGCCCTGTGACTTTGGAAAAACTAGGGCTGTTTGCACAGGAAAACCATTTGTCATTATTGGCTGCTGCAGGTGATCAACGCCTGACGATGGCAATTCCGAAAAAAGCCACGACGCAGTTGGCAGAGTTTGCAGATTTTATTGGTAATTTTACTCGTAATTTATTGGAAGATGATGAGCCTGTGCCAATCATCCGTCAAATGATGCTCGAAGCAGGTTATATCGACTACATTAAAGAGCAAGCAGCTACCCCTGCGCAGGAAAAAACCAAGCTGGATAATATCGAAGTTCTATATAGCAGCATCCAAAGTTTGATTAACCGTGCTGAAGATGTCGATGAAAAGAATATTGAAAGCGTGATTCGTAAAATGGTGCTGCTCGATATGCTCGAACAGCAACAGGAAGAAGAAGACACTGATAAAGTCAATTTACTCACCCTGCATGCGTCCAAAGGCTTGGAATTTCCGTACGTGTATTTGATTGGTTTGGAAGAAGAGCTTTTACCGCATAAAAACTCGATTGTGGCAGATACTGTCGAGGAAGAACGCCGTTTGATGTACGTGGGGATTACTCGTGCACGTCAGGGCTTAACCATTACTTTGGCAGAACAGCGCAAAGCGGGCGGGCAAATGAAACAAATGACCCCAAGTCGTTTTTTGGATGAATTACCACAAGATGAATTGGAATGGCTCGGACGTAAGAAAAAGTTAGCCGGTGATGTCGATCCGAAATTACAGGCACAGCATTATTTGGAAAATTTACGTGCCCTGATTAAGCGCTGAAAAACACAGGGGGTGTTGATGCAAGTACAGCATCAAATGGCACATCGAAAATCGAAAGCACATTGAAAATTTAAAAGCAGGATAAACTTCATGAAAGTTCAAGTTAAAGTCTTAGATTCACGTTTAGGCACAGAATGGCCAATGCCAACTTATGCAACCGCAGGTTCGGCAGGTTTGGACTTACGTGCTTGTGTAGACAGCAGCACCGTGATTGAGCCAGGTCAAACTGTATTGGTCAAAACAGGTTTAGCGATTTATATTCAAGATACAGGTTTTGCAGGCATGATTTTGCCGCGTTCAGGCTTGGGTCACAAACATGGCATCGTGTTAGGTAACTTGGTGGGTTTGATTGATTCAGATTATCAGGGTGAGTTGATGGTTTCGGTTTGGAACCGTAGCCAAACTGCATTTAGTCTAGAACCTGGTGAGCGTTTAGCGCAATACGTTTTGGTACCTGTGGTGCAGGCTGAGTTTGAACAGGTGGATGAATTTGTGGCCACTGAACGCGGTGCAGGTGGTTTTGGGCATACGGGTAAAAACTGAGTTTACTGAGGTTTTAGCCTAAATCGTTTGGTAAGGTTTTACCTGAAACTTTACCAACAATTCTTGAAAAGTAACGAAAGATGTACTAATAATGACAAGTAAATCACTAGCTCTGATGAGACCATTGCACATCTATTAAAAAATCTAATTAGAATTTTCAAAATATCTCGAGCCAAGATTTATTCACTTTATGTTGGCTCATCTTTGTAGTTGTAAGCCTATGAACAATCCACAAACACTTTTTCCACAGCATATTTTTCGCGCTTACGACATACGTGGCAAAGAAACTGTGCTGACTGTGAAATTGATAAACGCGATTGCACAAGGATTGGTGCAACAATATCAACAAGAAAAGCAAACTTAAATTAGTATTGGTTATGATGCGCGTTTAAATAGTCCTGCTTATGCTGAAATTGTACGCCAGGTCTTTCTTGCCCATCAATTTCAAGTAAAGATGGTGGGTTGTTGTTCCAGCCCCATGTTGTATTTTATGGCACGACTTACGGCAGGCAATGGCATTATGCTTACGGCCAGTCATAATCCAAAATCAGACAACGGCATTAAATGGATAGTACAGGGCGAACCGCCAAGCCCTGAAATGATTCAACAAGTGGCACACGATGCAGCACCATATTATTTAAATACCGATGTAGCAACATTCCTTGAATTACAACAAGCTGACAATATCTCTCATGAATTTATTGAAGATGCGTGTCAGCAATATCAAAATGCGATATTGCAAGACCTTCATCTGGCACGCACTTATAAAGTTGTGTTGGATGGGATGTATGGCTCGGCTGGGCATTGTGCTGCTCTGGTATTGCAAAAGATGGGTTGCGAGGTAATTGCTTTACGCTGCGAAGCCAATGGTCATTTTCCAGAGCATGCACCCGATCCATCTCAAGAAAAACACTTACAGCATTTAAAAAATGCGGTGCGTGAACATCAGGCAGACATTGGCATTGCTTTAGATGGCGATGGTGATCGTGTCGTCTTGTTGGATGAACGTGCAAATGTACTTTCTGCAGATCGCTTGTTGTCCTTATTTGCAGAAATGTGCTTAAAAACCCATCCTCAGCATCAAGTGGTATTTGATGTAAAATGTTCCACCATGGTACGCAATACCGTACGTGATTTGGGTGGCGAACCAGTGATGATTCGTACAGGTAGCACCTTCTTACGTCGTTATTTGGCGCAGTCGCAAGGCAAAGCTGTATTCGGTGGCGAATATGCAGGACATTATGTATTTAATGATGGACGTGGTTTTGGTTATGACGATGGTATTTACGCAGCGCTGCGCGTGCTGGAATATTTAAGCCATAGTTCATACAGTGGCCTTTCAGCACTGATGCAGAAATACCCTGAGCGTTGCTGCACCGAAGACACTTATATCAGCACACGTAATATTGAACCGAGTATGGTTTTAAATGATGTTGAAAGTTATAGCCATCGCAGTGGGGCAGAATTAAGTAAAATAGATGGTGTAAGACTTGATTTTGAAGATGGATTTGGCATTATTCGAGCATCTAATACAGGCGAATATTTTACGGTGCGTTTTGATGCCGATAATCCATCACGACTGAATGATATTCGCGATACATTTGTTTCCATGTTAAGTGAGCGATATCCTGAAATCGCCCAAGACATTTTAGATGCTCAATAAGGAGAGGCGAATGCCACATCAACAGACTGGTATCGACAAAGCGCAAATTTTGACCGAAGCTTTGCCGTATATTCAACGTTTTGCGGGCAAGACCCTTGTTGTGAAATATGGTGGCAATGCCATGACCGATCCTGAGCTGGAAAGTTCTTTCGCACGTGACATCGTGCTGCTTAAAACAGTCGGATTAAACCCGATTGTCGTGCATGGTGGCGGCCCACAAGTAGATTCTATGCTCAAACAATTGGGACGCGAGTCTGACCGTATTGATGGCATGCGTGTGACCGATCCTGCTACCATGGAAGTGGTGGAAATGGTGCTCGGTGGTAGTGTGAACAAGTCCATTGTGAATCTGATTAACCAACATGGTGGTCGCGCCATTGGTTTGACAGGTAAAGATGGTAATTTGATTCGTGCACAAAAATTATTGATGCAAAAAACCACCGAAACAGGCGAAGTCGAGCAGATTGACCTTGGTTTAGTCGGTGAAGTGGTTGGGGTAAAAACTGACGTTTTAGAAATGTTTACCAGCAGCGACTTTATTCCTGTCATAGCACCTTTAGGTGTCGATGATACAGGCAATACCTATAACATCAATGCCGACTTGGTGGCTGGTAAAGTTGCAGAAGCATTAGGTGCAGAAAAACTGATTCTACTCACCAATATTACTGGTGTGCTAGATGAAAATAAAAACTTATTGACCGGTTTGACTACGCAGGAAGTGGATCGTTTGATTGATACTGGTGTGATCTATGGCGGTATGATTCCTAAAGTTGGCTGTGCATTGGATGCAGTCAAAGGCGGTGTAATCAGCGCACATATTGTAGATGGTCGTGTGCCGCATGCAACCTTACTGGAAATATTTACCGATCATGGAGTTGGTACTTTAATTACCAACCGAGTGCAGGCACGTAAGTAATAGTTCATTTGAGTGGGTTTGCACATTGTGCTAAGTCTGCAAAAGATTGAAAAGAGCTTCAAAGGAGGCTCTTTTTTTATGCCGTACAATAGTCATTTGTTGATTTTAAATGCCGAATCAGGCTGATTTGAGTAAAACAGAATTCTGCTAAAAATCAGTCATCATAGTGTCATGCAGCTGTCCTAGTGTAAGAGAAAACACGAGGTATCTATGATGCTGCAAAAATTAAATCAATACCGTCAACAATTAAGTTTTCCATTAAGCAAAGTTGGCAAAGCACAGAAAAAAAATAGCAAAGCCACACAATATGCGTTTGAATGGGTCGAAAATTTAAAACAATTACAAGAGGTACAACGCTTTCGTGCTCAGCAATTTTCTAAACAATTTGGCATTGAGTTTGCGTCAGGGTTAGACCAAGACTTATATGATTTTAGCTGTGAACATGCTGTGCTTAGAGATAAAGCAACGGGTGAAATTGTGGCGTATACCCGTTTAAAACTTTGGCAAGGGCATGAGCTAGCCAATAGTTATAGTGCACATGAATTTAAAATTATAGATGAATTGGGACATTTCTCAAATATTGTTGAAATGGGGCGAACTTGTGTGCATCCACGCTACCGTTCGGGAAAAACCTTGTCTATTTTATGGCTGAATTTGATTCCAAAAGTTTTATGGGAAATGCGTGCCAAACATTTAATTGGCTGTGTCAGTATTCGCTTGGAAGGTAATGAAGCACGTGCCTATTACACCCATCAAGCGATTCAGCAATTGTCTGAAAATCAACGCTGTGATATTCAATCTCAAGATGCATTTGCACCGAGTTGTCCAAGTCATAGCTTTAGTCAAGATGAACGTATCCCTAAATTATTTGACGTGTATTTAAAAATGAATGCCAAACTCTCAACTCAGGCATTTTATGACCGCGAATTTAATTGTTTGGACTATTTTGTATTGTTAGATGTGAAGCAGATGGCAAAGCATTTTATTCGACAAAAGAAAGTCAAAGCGTCATAAGCCTGCAGTTCAAATTTTCTGATTTGAAATATCATGATGGCTGATGCACAATAATAAAATTAACTAATTATTGTGTATAGATAAAGCCTTATGTGTCAGTTGCTTGGAATGAATTGTGCGACACCTACCGATATTACCTTTTCATTTCGGGGATTTTCGCAGCGCGCTGGAATTACATCAGATCATTCAGATGGCTTTGGAATTGCTTTTTTTGAAGATAAAGCTTGTCGTTTATTTGTCGATAATCAGTCTGCAGTCCAGTCACCAATTGCAGAATTGATCCGCAACTATCCCATCAAATCACGCAATGTGATTGCCCATATTCGTAAAGCGACACAAGGCAAAATTAATTTAGAAAATTCGCATCCGTTTAGTCGTGAGTTGTGGGGACGCCAGTGGATTTTTGCCCATAATGGCGATTTACAAGACTTTCATCCACGTTTATCAGGTCGTTTTACCCCTGTGGGCAATACCGACAGTGAACGAGCATTTTGTTATTTGTTAGATCAATTGGTAAATCGTTTTGGTTATGATGAACCTAGCCTGACACAAATTTTTGATCTATTAGTCGAAATTTCTCCTACAATAGCAGAACATGGCACCTTTAATTTTTGTTTGTCTAATGGTCAGGCATTATTTAGTTATGCAGTGACCAAATTACATTGGTTGGTTCGCGCTTATCCATTTCAACCTGCACAATTAATTGATTTAGATGTTGAGGTCGATTTTAGCCAAGTCACCACAGCAGAGGATTGTGTGGCGGTGATTACCACCGAACCTTTGACTCAAAATGAAACATGGACTGCATTTCAACCAGGTGAAATGATTTTATTTCAACATGGACGCCCAATTAAAAGTCAAATGACACATATTACGCGATTGGAACGTGAGCGTTTAAATCCTGAACTAAGGCGGATGACCAAAGCTGATCAATATTAATTTATACGGGTATACATGATTAAAAAATATCCGTTTTATTGTCGTATATTTCAAATAAAACAAGAATGAAAATGTATAATTTGGTTAAATAATAACTTAGTCTTTTGGTAGACTATTTGGGTTTAAATTAATTTAAATCAATACGTTGAGTTGATTTTTTGTGTTTTTAGTCAATCCCTACCAATTCACTTCATTTTTATTTAAGGTGAATACGTCTACCATTTACAGTGTGATTATTCATTTATTTCTGTAAGGTGGTCGTATGAAGATGAAATGGGTTCCAGAATACAACACTGGTATCGATGTGATTGACGATCAGCATAGACGTATCCTCGATTACATTAATGAAATTGTTGAAATTAGCGATGGCAGTGATCGAGCACGTATAAAGCAGATTTTAGATAATATTATTGATTACACTCAGTCGCATTTTACCTTTGAAGAATCTTTACAAGAAGAAGCTGGTTATAAATACCGCGTGCCACATAAACGGGTGCATGATTTATTTATTAAAAAAATTGAGTCTTATCGTGATCGTTTCGAAATGGGGCAATCCATTGAAAGCGAATTGCATGAAGTCCTATCAAAATGGTTAATTAATCATATTCAACACGATGACGCCGATTATGTAGGGGCTGTGAAAGAGAATATGATGGGCATTATTAAAGAAAATGAGAAGAAGAAAGGTAAAGGCTGGTTCGCACGTTTCTTCTCATAAGTCTGAAGCCATAAAAAATGAAAGAATAAAAATTATAAATTCGCGCAGCAAACTAGAGGAGTTGCTGACACTATCATAAATAGATGGAGTGTTAGCAACCTCTCAGACAGTTTGCTTTTTTCTTTTTGAGGTTTTGCTTTTCCTTGATGACAAAGGCAAAATAGCCATAGATTTTTATTAGGACAGCGTCATGCAGGACAATGCTATGTCACGATGGTTATCGCCGCTGATGGCATTTGGTTTATCATTCATTATTATTGCTACACTCGCACCGATGACAGGTATTCAGGTTGAGCGTCAGCTCGACTTTTGGTTATTGTGGTTAGCAACCATGCTGATTTTGGCATTACCGATCACTTATTTGGAAATTGCCTTAGCCAAACGCTCAAAAACGACAGCATTACAAGCACTTTCAAGTTTAACTCGTGATGCCGATGCCTCTCAAAAATGGCGTTTGGTGGGCTGGCTTGCAGTGGTGTTCATTCCATTTTTAGCAGGCGGTTTGTTGTCTAATGCTGCGCAAATTTTAAATCAATATGCCGCTGCGGACTTGGCTAGTCATGTCTTGTTTGTGATTGTGGCTGTTTTAGCACTGGCATTGTCATTAGTGCCGCGTCAAATTTTATTGCTATGTACCACTGTTGCTGTTGTGGCGGCTTTGGTTTTATCGGTGGTGATGGGTTCAGAACTTCCTGCATGGCAAGTCACTTCAATTGAGTTTAGCGAATGGGGGAGTGCAACTGTTTTGGCTTTGGTGGCCAGTGGTTTAGGTATGGGCTTGTACTGGCAAACTAGCTTGCAGCAAGCACAGCAACAATCTGCAGCAACCGCAACGGTATTGCCAATTTGGATTGCTCAGCTATTGGCCGTCTTTGCTTTTGCATTCTTTGCCGTACAGGCACAAATTCCAGCACTTGCTCTGGTGGTGGCAACTGTTGCAGCAGCAGCGGTTTTATTGCAATTGGCACGTGAACAATTAGCACAACGTCAAATGGCGGTTGCGATTCAGTGGATTGTATTGATTGCAGCAACTTTGGTTTGGGCAATTCCTGCCATGAGTCCAGTATTTAATTTTGCCTTGTTGCTTTGGGGCTTAGTCATTTGTTTGATTTACGCTATTTTTGCAGGCTGGATTATGAAAATCAGTCATCTGCGTAAAGCCATGAACTTTAGTAGTGAGGCGTTTTATAACATTTGGCGTATTGCGGTACGTGTGGTGTTGCCTGTATCTATCGTAGTTGCAATAGTGGCATTAATTGGACAGTGGTTCGGATGAGTCAAATGGCACAGGTTTGGGTGGCCTATGCCACACCCGAACAACAATGGCATATGACTGTTGCATTTCAGCAGGGCATGACCGTTTTGGATGCAATTCAGCAAAGTGGAATTGCAACAGCAACGACTTTATCTGAACCGTTGATGGTGGGTATTTTTGGTGTACGAGTTGAGCCGCAGCATGTACTTCAAGCAGGTGATCGGGTTGAGATTTATCGTGCTTTAACCATTAATCCGAAAGATATTCGTCGTAACCGTGCCGCAAAGAACCCTGTGGGACGTTATGCCAAAAGCAATCGCTTGAGACAATTGAAATGATTTCAAGACCCCTCAGATGAATTTCAGTGAGGGGTTTCTTTTTATTCTAAAGCGGCTATAGTGGAGGCGCGTTGAGAATCGCTTCTTTCGATCCTGGTAGACCAGGTTGAGATTCTGGAATCGTTTCCAAGCCTTCAACTTTTTCTACTATACCATTTTGATTGAAAAAGATTTTCAAATGCTGACCATGCGCGGCAGGGATCTTGGCTTTTTTAGCATAAGTTCCTGGGATATAGTTGTAAATGTAGTCCCACCGTAGCGGATTCATCGGATCGGCAATGGTTGGACTGCCCAGCAAAAAGCGAACTTGCTGATGACTCATACCGACTTGGACTTTAGACGCTTGAGCTTGGGTTAAAGGTGTACCCTGTGGAATATCGACTTTATAAACGCCCAAGGTCGAACAGCCTGCGAGCAGTGAAGTGACCAATAACGTCAACATGATTTTTTGCATTTTGCTACACTATCCCAAATTAATTATGATGCATTTGATCTTGATTCAGTGTTAGATCATACTGCATCTTAACTTTGTTGCATATTCCAACTTTAATTTTGTTGAGAGACCTTTTTCATGCCTATTTCAAACCAAGAATTACGCAAAGCTGGACTTAAAGTGACCCTTCCACGAATTAAAATCTTAGAATTATTAGAAAATTCAAAACAACATCATTTAAGTGCAGAAGAAATCTACAAAACTTTACTCGATCAGGGTGAAGATGTGGGTTTAGCAACTGTGTATCGTGTGTTAACACAGTTTGAAGCAGCGGGCATTATTGAGCGTCATAATTTTGAGAACAATCATTCTGTGTTTGAAATTATGCAGGAAGATCACCACGATCATCTCGTTTGCTTAAACTGTAGCAAAGTGGTTGAATTTATTAATGATACCATTGAAAAAGAACAGCATGATGTGGCAGAAAAATTTGGTTTTGAGCTTACAGGTCACTCGCTGAATTTATATGGTTATTGTGATGCGCCAGAATGTCGTGAAGCATTACGCAAAAAATAATTTACTAAACGTATAAAAAATAGGCTTGCGTATGCAAGCCTATTTTTTTGTGTTTAAGCGTTGTTATTGCCCATCGAAAGTAATATTCGAGGTTGCATGTAACAATCGCTCGCCGCCTTCTTCGGCAAGTTTGATTTGTAGACGCAAATCGTTTGGCGAGTCGGCGTGTTTGAGCGCATCTTTATAACTAATTTGCTTGGCTTTATAGAGGTCGTATAAAGCTTGGTCAAAGGTTTGCATACCTAATTCACGTGAACGCTTCATTAGGTCTTTAATTTCATGCACATCACCTTTACGGATTAAATCTGCAACTAATGGTGAGTTAATTAAAATTTCAATCGCAGCTCGTCGTGAGTTGCCATCAATAGTTGGGATTAACTGCTGCGCCACAATTGCTTTCAGGTTTAGTGATAAATCCATGAACAACTGGTTATGACGGTCTGCCTCAAAGAAGTGAATAATACGGTCAATGGCTTGGTTAGCATTGTTGGCGTGCAGGGTGGCAAATACCAAATGCCCCGTTTCTGCAAAGGCAATGGCATAATCCATGGTTTCGCGGGAACGAATCTCACCAATTAGAATCACATCAGGCGCTTGTCGTAAGGTGTTTTTTAATGCGATTTCAAAGGAATCGGTATCAATCCCGACTTCACGTTGGGTAATAATACAGCCCGCATGTTCATGCACAAATTCAATCGGGTCTTCAATGGTGATGATATGACCTTTAGAGTTTTGGTTGCGGTAACCAATAATAGATGCCAAAGAAGTCGATTTACCTGTACCCGTTGCGCCTACAAAAATGATGATGCCACGTTTGGTCATCGCCAAATCTTTGAGAATAGGTGGCAGTTTCAAGTCATCCATGGCCGGAATTTTGGTTTCAATCCGACGCAGTACCATGCCCGGCTCATCACGTTGCTGGAATGCGCTGACACGAAAACGTGCTGTTTTTTCGCGGTTGGTGATCGCAAAGTTACACTCACGGGTTTCGGCAAATTCCTTGCGCTGTTTTTCACTCATAATTGAGTTAAGCAGCTGACCGACAATTTCACCTGAGAGCTTACTTTTTGCCACAGGTACAATTTGTCCATGAATTTTCATGGAAGGTTCAACATCGGCTGTAATAAACAAGTCTGATGCTTGTTGCTGAATCATTAAATTCAATAAATCATTAAAGTCCATCGCGTATCTCGAATTTTAAACTTATAAGAATGATTCAGGTTGTTTTGCAACCGTTCGAGCCGTTTGTGGGCTAATCACACCGCGCGATACCAAGTTCTTCAAACTCTGGTCGAGGGTAGTCATACCGTAGTTGGCACCTGTCTGAATTGCCGAGTACATTTGAGCTACTTTATTTTCACGAATCAAGTTTCGCACCGCAGGAATACCAATCATGATTTCATGCGCTGCTACACGGCCACCGCCATTTTTCTTGAGCAGGGATTGTGAAATGACGGCTTGTAAAGATTCAGATAACATGGCGCGTACCATGTCTTTTTCTTCGGCAGGGAATACGTCAATTACACGGTCAATGGTTTTTGCTGCAGAGGTGGTGTGTAGCGTCCCAAATACCAAGTGACCCGTTTCGGCAGCAGTCAGTGCTAAACGAATGGTTTCTAAATCACGCATCTCACCCACTAGAATAATGTCAGGGTCTTCACGCAGTGCTGAACGTAATGCTTCGTTAAAGCCATGCGTATCACGGTGTACTTCACGTTGGTTAACCAAACATTTTTTAGATTGGTGTACAAATTCGATTGGGTCTTCGACGGTCAGAATATGGTCGTAGCGATTGTCATTAATAAAGTCAATCATCGCGGCAAGTGTGGTTGATTTACCTGAACCCGTTGGGCCTGTCACCAATACCAAACCACGTGGATATTCACAAATATCTTTAAAGATTTGTCCCATGCCTAAATCTTCAAGGGTCAAAACTTTAGAAGGAATGGTACGGAATACTGCACCTGCACCACGGTTTTGGTTAAATGCGTTCACACGGAAACGAGCCACGCCTGGGACTTCAAAAGAAAAGTCCGTTTCTAGATTTTCTTCATAATCACGACGTTGTTTATCATTCATAATGTCGTACACTAATTTGTGTACTTCTTTATGTTCTAATGCTGGTAAGTTAATTCGACGAACTTCACCATCCACACGAATCAGTGGTGGCATGCCCGCAGATAAGTGTAAATCCGAAGCGCCGTTTTTAGCGGAGAACGCCAATAATTCTGTAATATCCATGAAAGTCCCCGAGATCAATTAAATCTTAATTATTTTGATAGAATAATACGGCTTTCCATCAGCTTAACCAACTGTTAGTTGCTGGACAAGGTAAAAAAAGATGAATGAAATGAGAAATGCATCAATGAATAATCTGCAGCTTATGCGCACTCAGGTTTTGCAACAAATTCAACAGGCATGCCAGTTGGCACAGCGCGAGCCAAATACGGTGCAATTGTTGGCAGTGTCTAAGACTCATCCGAGTGAAGCCTTGCGTGAAATGTATGCGACAGGGCAGCGCGCTTTTGGCGAAAATTATTTGCAAGAAGCTTTGGATAAAATGCAGGCCCTGAGTGATTTAGAAATTGAATGGCACTTTATTGGGCATGTGCAGCGCAATAAAACCAAACATTTGGCGGAAAAATTTGCATGGGTGAATGGGGTAGATCGTTTGATTATTGCCGAGCGTTTATCGAATCAGCGCGATGCTCAACAAGTGCCCCTGAATATTTGTTTACAAGTAAATATTGATGCGCAAGACACGAAGGATGGTTGTCAGCCGAGCGAAGTTGCAGAATTAGTCCGACAGATCAGCCAATTACCGCATTTAAAACTACGCGGTTTGATGGTGATTCCTGCGCCCAATCACCCGCAAGCTTTTCAGGATGCCAAACAATTGTTTGATGCAGTGAAAGCACAACATGCACAACCTGAAGATTGGGATACTTTGAGTATGGGGATGTCGGGCGATTTAAATGCAGCAATTGCAGCAGGTTCAACTATGGTACGGATTGGTACAGCATTGTTTGGTGCACGTGACTATTCCAAGGCTTAATTGCTAGATGAACAAAGAATCTGCCAAGATTTTGCAAACATTATCTTGTACGTTTTGGCTGACATGAAATGCGGAATTTTGCGGCTAGTGCTGAAGGGTGGATTTTCTTAATATGAACTTATCGGGAAACAGGGAGTTTCCTAAATAAGAAGAATAAGAAATAGAACAACACGGAAGTGCTTGGTACGACAGGAGTTATACCAAAAACTGAATCTAGAAAGCCTCGATAGGATGTCGAGGCTTTTTTAGTTTTGTGTCGTAAAGCTGTCAAAGTTTTGGCTTGTTTAGATTATTTTTAATAACCTTCACGATTTTTAGAAAGCGCCACTTCCGTCCAGTAAATAGGTGAAATAGACATTCAAGATTTATTCTCTATCCAGATTCGAATACGTGCTATTAGTAAAAATAACAAAAAACAGAACTGAAAGAAGCCTGTGAAAATGATGATCCAACCGCTATTTCCTGGTGTTTTTCTTGCATCCAACTCAATGACTAAAGTGCAGACGGTGAGGATGATTTCAAAAATTAAAACCGCTTTAAAAACCCAAGGTTTAGGGAAACGTATTAACCATGTGAGAAAAATAATACTTAAACAGGGCAATACAGCAAAGAGAATAATCGTTTTTATATCCATAAAATTAAGTACTTAAAGTGTGGGTGATTTTAAAATCAACCCAATATAACTTCAGGGAAGCCTAAAATCTGAAATCTCACGGTCATCTCAATAATTCTTCAATCGACAAATAATCTTCAGATTTTAGGCAGTATTGGCTTTTAACCCATCACATTGACTTCACTTGCTCCTGCACCCACAGGTTTGACTTGAATTTGCACAGGAATTCGTTCGTGCATTTCCTGAATATGCGAAATCAACACTACTTTACGTCCCTGACTTTGCAGATGGTCTAAGGCATTCATCACCATATGCAAGGAAGTCGGGTCGAGTGTGCCAAAGCCTTCATCAATAAATAGTGATTCCAGTTTCATTGAACCAGATGCCATATTGGCAATTGCCAGTGCCAAAGCCAAAGAAACTAAAAAGGTTTCCCCACCAGATAAAGACAGGACAGGGCGAATTTCACTGTTCATGTCTAAATCAATAATCGCCAAACCCAAACTGTCAGGAATACGATGCAATTGATAACGCGAACTGAGTGGTAGTAATTGCTGATTGGCGTATTCCACCAAAATATCCAAGTGATGTTCTTGGGCAATTTTCTTAAATTTTGTCCCTTCTTTATGCCCAATTAAATCGTAAATACGTCCCCAACGATATTCTTCAGCTTTGATACTTTCAATTTGAGTCTGGTAGGCTGCAAAAATCCCCTGATTGGTGCGATTCAGGCGTAGTTGCGCCTCAATGTCATTATAGTCTTGCTGTTGTTTGACTTTGTCTGTTTGCAGTGCAGAAAGTTGAGTAGTGACTTCGTCAAAACTTAATTGCGGCTGTTGTTTTAAGTGCTTTTGATATTGCTCTTCTAACGTTTGCCAAGCTGTTTTAGCACTTTCTAGAGTGTTTTGCTGTTGCTGTAGCATCTTGCGTATTTGCTGATGTTCAGCATAAGAAATTTGTAAACATTTATCAATGATGCTGGCTTGAAAGTGCGTGTGTGTCGCTTGCCAAGTTGCAATGTGATGCTGACATTCAGTGTGTTGCTGCATGCGCTGTTGAATTTTACTGTCCAAACCATGTTTTTGTAGTTGTAAGTCTTTTAACACCTGTTCTGCTTGGTTGAGTGCAGTTCGTTGTGTGCTAAGTGCAAGACTTAGTTGCTGTTGTTGCTGATCTAAAGCCTGCTGCCATTCTTGATAGGTCTGATATTCACATCCCGCATGAGTTCTTGTAAGCTGCTTAATTTGATCACGCAGCTCACTTCCTGCAGTTTTAATCTGCTGCAGTTGTAGGGTTTTCTCTGCATGTTGCTGTTGTAAAAATAGCAACTTTTCTTGCACTTGCTGCTGTTGTTGAGTCAGTTGTTCAATCGTTTTGCTCAGTTGAATTTGCTGCTGCTGTAAGTGGTGACGTTGCTCTAAATGTTGCAAGGCATGTTGATAGTACTCAATTGGTTGATTGAGCCAAGCGTTTCTTTGATCTGCATCCAAAAGCGACAAAATAGGCTGTGAACGCTGAGCGAGGTCTTGGCGTTGTTGAATGGCATATTTGAGTTGTTCTGCATGCTGTGCAGCATTGCGCCAAAGTTTTAGGGTGTCGTTTGCCTGTTGAATGCTCTGCTGCAAGATTTGAGTGGACTGAGATGTGGTTGCCCAATGTTGTTGCACGCTTTCAATTTGCTTTGCAACAGGCAGCGACGCATCCACATCTAATGATAAGGATGCTGTAAGCTGTTGTACTAATGTCTGCTGTTGTTCAAGTTGCTGTTGCAGTTCAAGACTGCGTTGTTGTTGTTGATGATAAGTTGCATCGTATTGACTGCGAGCACGCTCCAATTGTTGTAGCTGTTTTTGCGCATGCTCAAATTCAGTTTTGGCCTGCTGCAATTGCTGATCCTGCAATTGGTTTAAAGCATCACTGAGTAAATTTTCATGCTGAATAAACGGATGTTCATGGCTGCCGCAGACCATACACGCTTCATTCGGTTTTAATTGGGCACGTAAATCCTGCACACTTTGATGCTGCAATAAACGCTGCTGTTCAAAAATCTGCTGTAATTGTTGCAAGGCTTGTTCAGTAATTTGCACTTGCTGCTGTTGGGTTTGAATTTGAGTCTGTGTCTGCTGTTGCAGACTTAAAGTTTCTTGCTGACGCTGTTGTAACTGCTCAAATAGGGTGGTCTGTTGTTGCCATTGTTCAAGTGCCTGTTGCAAGCGCTCTAAAACATGCACACTCTTTAAAGCATGTTGTAATTGCTGTTGCTCTGCCGTGAGTTGCTGCTCAAGTTGTTCAGGATGTTGATATTGTTTTTCCCAAACCAACAGTTGTTGCTGTGTATGTTGTTGTTGCTCAATTAAAGTATCTAATGCAGATTGGAATAGCGTAGGGTTTTGCTGACGTAGCTGCTGTTCAAGCTGCAAATAATCTTGCAGACGTTGCAACGTAAGGGCTAAATTATCATCAAAATTTGCCCATGCCGCAGTCTGTTTGAATTGCTGTTGTAAATGTTGCTGTTGTTGTTGCTCGGTTGCAAGTTGAGTCGTCAGTTGCTTCAAATTATTTTGCACAGGCTGAATTTGCTGCTCTGCAAATAATTTTTGTGCAGCATCCAAAGCGGTATATTGTTGAAGTTTGCTAGAAATTTCATGTTGTAACTGTGCCGCAATTTCAAGTTGTGGTTTCAATTGTTCAACATGCTGCTGCCATGCCTCAAGTTCTTTCTCCGCTTGCTGTTGCTGACTCTTCGCTTGCTGTTGTGCGAGTTCTGCTTGTTGCAAGTTTGGTTCAAATTTCAAAAGCTGCTCATTTAGGTTTTTTAGCTCGTTGTCCGCTTGCTGACGTAACACAAATTGCTCTCGGATGGTTTGAAATTCATCTAAATGTTTGAGCAATTGTTTTTGCGAAGCGAGCTTAAGATCAGCATCGACTTGAACATCGTATATTTCTTTTTTAGCTTGGGTGCTGGCATAGAGTTCATGGCAATCTTTGTGCCATTTGACATCATTTTCATACAGTTTTTCGGTTTGGGTCAACAAAGCTAACTGCTGACTCAGCTCATGTTTTTGGGCTTCTAAACCTTTCAGTGTTTCCTCGCTGAGGAGCACCACATGCCCCATGACATTTTCAAGATCTGTCCTTTTTTGTTTAATTTGACTAAATTTAACGGCTGCACGTTTACTGACTTCGGTAAAAATTTGCGAATTGGTTAAATATTCAAGCAAATCTGCCCGTTCATGGTCTTTGGCTTTTAGAAATGCCCCGACTTCCGATTGTGCCAATAATACTGCGCGTGTGAATTGTTCAAAACTAAGGCCAATCAGTTGTTCTACAATCGGCGTGGCTTCTGAAATTTTTTGATTTAAAACCCGTTGCTCATCTAGACAGGTAATGGCACGTTCAACTTTTAAGTTTCCATCCACTTTATTATGTGCACGGCGAATTTGCCAACGTGCCGAATAGCGTTTTTGATCGAGCGCGATAAATTCAAGTTCTGCAAAGCCAGAAGTCGTACCACGACGTAAAATATGCTTAGAGTCTTTTAAGGAAATTTCTTTGCCTGCGGTATCGGTCAGACTGCCTGTAGCACCTCTTAAACGTGGAATTTCATCATAAAGTGCCAAACACATGGCATCGAGCAATGTCGATTTACCTGCACCCGTTTTGCCCGTAATTGCAATTAAACCTGCCTGTGCTAATGGCTCATCTTCAAAATTGATGACATGGGTGCCTGCTAAAGATGCCAAATTATTTAAGCTTAAACGTAAAATTTTCATGGCAAATCCCTAAGCTTTATTCTGATCAAGTTCGTGTTGGGCTTCGGCCAAAAGCTGTAAAAAATCTTGGCTCACTTCTGGGTCTGGTTGATAGCCCATTTTTTCCCATAAATCTAAAAATAATTTTTCAGGCGTTGGCGGTTCTAAATCAATTTTTGATTGTTGCAAGTTCGAGTTTTCACTATTTTGAAAGCGTCGTGCAATACGCAGTAAACGATAGCGGTTGGCAGGTAGTGCTTGTTCAATTTGTTGACGTAAATCAATGGGTGGTGGCGCATCGCTGATATATTCAATTTCTAAAAAATGCCGTGCGCAGACTTCTGCAATTTCATCTTTTGGCAATTGATGAAGTTCGGTGATTAATTCAGAAAGTTCGCAGCGAATCCGAAGCAGCTCTACCGTACGTGGAATAAGCAAGCTTTCATATTGGAAACGCTGTGCATCTGCCTGCAACGGGTCAATTCTGACCTCAAGAACTTGGTGTTTATAATTCAGCTCGCTAAATGATAAGGGGATGGGTGAACCGCTATAACGGATATGCGGCTTTCCCACCTGTTGCGGTTTGTGTAAGTGTCCAAGTGCGACATAGTCAATCACCTCATCAAACACTGCAGTCGATAAGGCTTCTTCATTCCCCACTACAATGGGGCGTTCTGAGTCAGAAGTTTCGCCGCCTTGCATGTGCGCATGTGACATTAAAATTAAGGCTTGATCGGGCTGTTTACGGGCTTTGGCTTCTGCAATGAGTTGTTGATGCAAATAAGCAACTGCAGATTGATTGTCACTGCTATGTTCATTTAAACCTGTAATTTCTGCACTGCGTAAATAGGGCAGGGTCAGACACCAGGCCACAATATTTTGCGCAGCATCATAAATAGGCACTAAGAGTTTATCTAAATCTAATTTTTGCTCAGCTGTTTTGCCAATCACGCCCACGGCTTTGGCGTTGAAGCGATCTAAAAAGGGTTCAACTTGCTCAATGCGATAGCCAGAGTCATGATTACCAGCAATCATTAAGGTTTGCATGTGTGGCGCAAGCGCATGCGCATCGGTAAGGAATTGGTAGAGTTGTTTTTGAGCGCTCGAAGCAGGATTTACTACATCAAAAATATCGCCTGCAATGAGCAGCGCATTTGGCTGTTTGCTTTTAATTTGAGTTAAGAGCCAATTCAAAAATTCAGTATGTTCATATTCACGTTCATGGTGATGGAAAAATTGTCCCAAATGCCAATCAGACGTATGTAAAAAATGAACAGCCATGCGTGTTCCAATCTTGATGTTGAATTATGAGATAACTTAACATAACTGAGCGCAACACTGCGGCAAAAAACCAGTTTTCTGCTTTTAAAGCGACAATTTAGGTCGCAGAAATTTTAAAGAGAAGAGAAAATAAAATCTGTCGCGATCTGTATAGAAAAATAGGAATAGTCAAAGTCTGATGCTAAATAAGCGAGATAAAAAGGTCTTAAAAAATAAAGACCGACGATTCGAGTGATGATGAAATCGTCGGTCAAAGAAAAACTTGCGATACAGTAAAGCTTGGGCTGCTGTTCAAAGCATGACTGTATGCGATTTATTGCTTTAGTAGGTCACCGAAAATATTGTGGATGCCATACACATTAACGGTTGTTGTGACCTTGTAGCCTATATAACGTCAGGCTTTTGTATTCGGTTGACAATTTCATGAAAAAAAAACCAATTTTTTTTATACTAGGCTGAATCTTTTGTCTGAGTCATTTTCATGGTATCGCTAAGCCGTTATTTTCTCTGGTTTTTCTTGTATTGCTTTGTGATGACCTGTATTTGTGGCGTATTGGCTGCATTGTTACCTGCGGGTGTAGGCGGGATTTTAACTGCAGTGCCTTATTTGGTTGCCATGATTTTAGTGCTGTATAAGTTTTTAAAACAACAACGCCGCGCACCGAATGACAAGGAACGCAAGACATTTACTTTGGGATTTAGCCTGATTTTCTGGGGCTATAACTTGGCATTTTTATTATTAGGTTTGGTCATATTCTCTCGCCAAAACCCAAGCATTTGGCAAGATTTTTTACAATATTTACAACAGCCACAATTTATAAGCGTGGTGGTGATCATGTTTTTATTGATTGCAATTCCACTGTATTTGCTGACTTATTGGTTTTATGGCAAACAAGCACAGCGTATGGCAGTGAAAATGTTTGGCTTGCAAAAATAGTTATTAGTCACTGATTTTATTCAAATACATGATCAGTTATGTGATGATGATTTGCTTAGACTTGAACATTTAGTCTAAATCACGTATAGCTAAAACTATATTTTTCATCATGCTGAGATTGGACAATGCATAAACCTTTGGTGCTGGTAACAGGGGCAAGTGGTTTTATTGGTTCACAATTGTTGCCATTTTTATTGCAACAGGATTATCGGGTGGTGGGGTTAACCCGACAGCTTAATCGAGTATCCAAACATCCTCAATTGCGTTGGATTCAGCAGTTGGATGAACTCGACACCGACAAAATTGATTATGTGATTAATTTGGCAGGAGAAAGTATTGGGCAGGGCAGATGGACTGCGGCACGTAAACAAAAATTGCTCGATAGTCGGGTTCAGACCACAGTGCACTTATATCAATATCTTGAAAAGCGCCGTATTTTTCCAAAGTGTATTATTTCAGGTTCGGCTGTAGGGTATTACGGAATTGATCCGCAGGAACAATGGTCAGCAGTATGTACCGAGCACAGTGCGGCACAAGATATTTTTATGTCACAGTTGTGCCAACAATGGGAACAGGCTGCATTAAGCTTCAGTCAGCAAAAAACCAAAATTATGCGCTTGGGCGTGGTGTTTGGACGCGGTGGCGGCATTTTACCGCAAATGTTGTTACCAATTCGTTTAAATGCTGTCGGGCGGATTGGGCATGGACGGCAGCCTGTGGCATGGGTACATATACAAGATGTTTTACAAGTCATTCACTTGTTAATGACGCAAACTGTAGACGCCAAAATTCTGAATGTAGTTGCACCTGAAAAAACCAGTCAACAGGATTTTGCCGAAACTGCAGCTCGGCTTTTAAAACGTCGTCCATTTTTTGTGTTACCTGCTTTTGTCTTACGTGGGCTATTGGGCGAGCAATCACAATTGGTGCTGAATGGGCAATATGTCAAACCCCAAGCCTTAGAGCACGCGGGTTATTGTTTTCAATATCCAAAACTTGAACAGGCGCTAGCGGCTTGTTTAGGTGCATCATCCTCTACTTAAATAGAGGATGATGCTGAACATTATGCATTGATAGCAGTTGAATGTAATTGCTTTGGATCATAAGCAGCAGGATCCACAATTGTCTCTTGCCCAAGCATGAGTTGTCTTAATAACTGCGCTGAAGCAGTGCCCATACATAGGCCATTACGGAAGTGTCCGAAATTCACCCAAACATTATTCAAGTTTGGTACTTTGCCGATATAGGGCACACCTGTAGGCGAGCCTGGACGTAAACCCGCCCATTGTTTCACAATGGGGAATTGTGCCAATTCAGGCACCATTTCAAAACAGGCACTTAAAATATCCTGTTTAATTTGTGGGTCAGGGGAAGTATCAAAACCAACATGACGCATACTTGAACCGCAGAGCACATGCCCATCTTGACGTGGAATCAAGTACATGACCTTGTTCATGCACATGCTGGGTAACCATTGTGCAGGGGTTTTAAACAATACGATTTGCCCTTGCACAGGCTGTATAGGAATCTGTAAACCCAGTTGTGCCGCCCACTGTTGTGACCATGCGCCTGTTGTAAGTACGATATGATCTGCTTGATGTAAACGGCCATCGGCAGATTGAATGGCTTGAATACGATTTTCAATGATCTGAAATTGTTGAATTGGGCAGTGTTCAAAAAATCGCACGCGCGGATGTTGTTTCAAATATTGCGTGAGCGATTGTAATAAGCGCGGATTGCGCACATTGGCAAGCTGTGAAAAATACAGGGCTTGTTGAAATTTGGGATGGATATGCGGGTTAATTTGTTCGAGCTGTTTCCGATTCAGATATTCGGCTTGCTGCATGGTTTCGTGATGACGCTCGGCATAATTTAAACCAATTTCAAAATCATCTTCATCAAAAATCAGCATACCTGTTTCATGGATTTCAAAATTAATGCCTGTGATAGGTTTGAGTTTTTCATTCCATGCTTGGTACTGTGGTTTGGCAAATTTAGCTAAGTCATTGACCGCTTGAGGATAACGCCATGGATACATGGGAGAAAGAATTCCACTCCCTGCCCATGATGCGGCTTGAGCTGCCTGTTGTTGATCAAAAATACTGATAGAGCAACCTTGCTCTACCAGTTCGAGTGCAGACAACAAACCGCTGATGCCTGCACCAATAATTGCGATGTGCATGAAAGCCGCCTATTTTATGCCATATCTTTAAGTTTGAGAGCAGCTTCTTCGGCAAAATACGTCCAAATACCATCTGCACCTGCACGGCGGCAACTCATTAGAGATTCAATAATCACACTGTCCGACAACCAGCCATTTTGAATCGCTGCAGCAAGCATGGCGTATTCACCACTCACTTGATAAACAAAGGTGGGCACACCAAAGTTATCTTTCACTTCACGTACAATGTCTAAATAAGGCATGCCTGGTTTTACAATCACCATGTCTGCACCTTCTTGAATATCCAGTGCAATTTCATGCAGGGCTTCAGCACGGTTGCCAATATCCATTTGATAATTGTATTTGTTGCCGCCTTTTAGGTTACTCGAAGAACCAACGGCATCACGGAACGGACCGTAAAAGCTAGAGGCGTATTTGGCAGAGTAGGCCATGATAGAGGTATAAATATGTCCGTTGCTTTCGAGCGCCTGACGAATCGCCCCAATACGACCATCCATCATATCACTTGGCGCAACGACATCTGCACCCGCTTCGGCATGGCTTAATGCCTGTTTAATTAGACATTCAACGGTTTCATCATTCAATACATAGCCTGTGTCATCAATAATGCCATCTTGACCATGCGTGGTGTATGGGTCGAGTGCACCATCGGTAATCAGAACCATTTCTGGTAATTCTTTTTTCAGCAGACGTAGCGTGTTTTGCACCAAGCCATCTTCACGCCATGCAGCTTCTGCGTTTAGGCTCTTATCTTCTTGTGGCGTGACTGGAAATAAGGCCAGTTTAGATACACCTAGCTGCATTAAACGCTCGGCTTTTTTGAGTAATAAGTCTCCCGATAAACGCTGAATGTTCGGCATGCTTGGAATAACTTGGGTTTGATTTTTTCCTGGTAAAACAAATACAGGATAAATCAAGTGATCTGTGCTTAAGTGAGTTTCGCGAACCATGGCGCGTAATTGATCATTTTTACGGATACGACGCATACGAGTGGCAGGAAATGCAGGGCGATTGAACGTATAGGTCATAAAAATCTCACTGATCGGTATTAAACTAGACAACTATTGTAGCCCCTTAAATTTCATTTGGGCATACATTGAGTTTTTTTATTGTTGGTAAATTGAGTTATTTGGACTTTTGGGCACGTTATGAATAATGCAGAGCAAAATTGGACTGGGAATATACATTTAGGCGCGAAAGTCGATATTGATATCGTGCTAAGACAATTGGTCAATGCATTTAATGAATCGCCATTTTTTCAACACAATGGCATGAGCATGCGTGTGGTAGATGGTCAAATTGAAGCATATATTGAGATGCGACCGTATATGATAGGCAATGTGGCATTTCAAATTTTACATGGTGGCGTTGCTGCAACCATTTTGGATAGTGTGGGTGGTATTGTGGCGATGGGTGAGTTATATAAAAGTAGTAAACCTGATAATTTGCCCGACACCATAAAAAAAGTCACCCGTTTGGCTACAGTAGATATGCGGGTGGATTATTTAGCGCCGGGACGTGGCAAGTATTTTATTGCCCGTGCGGAAACTTTACGTTTAGGGCGTAAAGGTTGCACTATGCGTATGACGATGGTGAATGATGAAGATAAACCCATTGCAACGGCAATAGCGTCTTATGCCTATTAAAATCTAAGCTAGGGCGCAAACCATTGTATTTTAGCTAGGTGTTTATTCCCAGATTTAAATGCTGCCAGATAAGTCTATTCCATACGGTTCACTTGCTCAAAATACCTTTCTGTAAATGTCTTCACGCGGTTGATGGTCAAGGCACGCCAGTTGATTGAGAAGTTTTATACTGGTTTTAATTAAATAATACACTTCAAAATGTGACTTTATTTCTGAAAATTATTGCTGAAAAAGCTTTTACAAATAGGTACGTGCAACAAAGCCCTTTTAAACTCAATTATTTTCAGGAAGGTTAGCCTTTCGACTTAACCTTCTTTTAGATCAATCAGGACTTCATTTAATCTTGGCATTTTTTGGGAAATACTACCTAAATTTAAAGGTTGCCCGTAATACCGCTTGCCGAGATTCACCTTGAGACACCGCTAAATTATTTACACTGGCTGTGTAGTAGGTTTTGTCTAAGATATTATTTAAATTAAATTGGAAAGTGACCGCTTGTTTAGCAATGGTCGTGTCATAACTTACAAAGGCATTGGCAAGCGCATAATCAGGCAGGTCAAAGGTATTTTCCGAATCGCCAGCACGTTTGCCTACATAGTTACCGCTTATACCGAAAACGTAAATTACCGTTGTAAAGTTCGCCATACTCATACGCTAGTGCCAAAGATGCAGTATTTTTTGCCACATTCATTAGGCGATTGCCTTCAAGGCCAGTTTCATCTTCAGTTACTTTCGCATCTGTATAGGCATAGGTCAGGGTCGCATCAAGCTGATCGGTTACACGTCCTGTCAGGTCAAGTTCCGCACCTTTAGAACGCACTGCACCTGTCGTATGCAATTCGACTTCATTGGTCGATGAGTTCGTCACTTTAGCTAAGACATTACGCTTTTTAATATCATAGAGGGCAAAGTTGGCTTTAATACGGTCATTTAACTCATATTTCGCGCCAACTTCATAAGACTTGGCTTGTTCAGGTTGAACATCAGAGTCAATAACCGCATTGCCCAAGGGAGCGATTGTAGAGTTCGGTTTAAGTGACTCAGTATAACTGCCATAGAATGAAAGCTGATCATTCCATTTATAGACTAAACCTGCATGTGGAAGCCAAGCATCATCGTTAGTGTTGGTGTTCTCTTTAAACGGTCTGCCACGACCAGCATTCTGTTGATAGTTCAGGTAACGTCCACCCAGTACAGCAATCCATTTTTCATTTAAGTGAATTGCATCTTGCACATAAAAACCATAGGTATGCAGTTTATCGGTTTGGTCACTATCTGACGCGACCACATTTTGAGATGCTTCAACAGTTGCATAACTTGGATTTAAATAATCTAATGTTGAGCTGCTGCCACGAACCATATCTGGACGGAAATATTTACGGTATTCGATGTCTGAACCAAGTTGAATATCATGCTTTAAACCAAACAGATGGGTTGAACCATTGATGTAGGCTTGAGCATTACTATCTTCACTCTGAGCATTTAAAGTCGCATCGGTACGGCGTGTCACGGTGTGATTGGTAGTATCTAATTTGGTTATGCGTAACTGGTTAGCATCATAAGTTTCGTAGTTGTAGGTATAGCCTAAGTGAGCTGACCAGTTGTCATTAATCTGGTGGTCAACTAACAATTGAGCCAAATGATCTTCGCCTTTCATTTGGTTAAATGCTTCATCTAGACGTTGATATTTAGAGATCGGTAGGGCTTTATTGGTTTTTGGGTCAAAAACGGTAGAGCGGTCAAAAGGTACATCAAAGTGACGATATTGATAACTCAGGTTCACTTTAGTTTGACCATTATCCCATGCGACAGATGGAGCAATTAAAGTCTGTTTGAGATTACCAAAATTACGCCAGTAGTCTGCATCGGAATGATCTGCAATAAAGCGATAAGCAAAATTACTGTCACCAATTGCACCCGTAGTATCTATGCTTGCACCTAAGCCATTTTTACCTGCTGCATAGCTTGAACCGTAAACGGAAAGTTCAGTTTTCTGAGTCGTCTCAGGTTTTTTTGTAATGACATTGATTACACCACCCGGGTCCATAATGCCATAGAGCAATGAAGAAGGACCTTTTAATACTTCAACTTGTTCAACTGCCGCATTCATGGTTCGGCCTTGCACAATAGGCATACCATTTACGGTAATTGAACCGTCACGGTTATCACCAAAGCCGCGTTTCATGACCGTGTCTTGTGTGCCCCCTAAAGTATTACCCTGTGTAATGCCGCTGACTTGAGTCAGTGCATTGTCCAAGTTCGCAGGTAAATAATCTTTCATGTATTGCTTAGATACAACGTTAACAGTTTGGGGGCTTTCTAGATTTTTTTGTTTGCCTCTGAGGGTCGACGCCGTTTGTGTTGCGATATAACTTGAGTCTGCTTCAGCCTGAACTTTAATCGTTTCTAGTTGTTGCGGTTGAATCACGGTTGCTTCTGCCCAAGACATCATTGGGATGAAGGATAAAATTAAGCAGCTACTATGTTTTAAAATTTCAACAGTAATTAAATTTTTACGTGGGGAGAAAGCAAACATACGTATACCTAAGTAATATAAAAACATGAAAGGCAAAAAAAGAGCGACGATTCAGTGAGGAACAGGATTGCCGACTAGGCTCAAAAAAGTGTGTAAAGTATATATAAATGAGACTCATTTGCAATGACTTGCCAGCAACAAAGCTGCAGGAATAATTAGCGGCCGTTTATATTTATGGTTCACAATTAAATCTATACAGTTAGCTAGAAAAATATAGCTCTTAACCGTGGGGGTAACTCAAGTTTGCTCACAGGCAACATATTTTGTTTTTTGCCTTGTTGCAGACAATTTGTATGACTTCAAGTGGGTTGTAGTCCATAGGTCCAGTGACCTTTGCAAAATCGTAAATGTCACGACACATAGCACGGATGCGGTTCACTTGTTCATAAATCTTATGTTCTTGTTGTATCCCTTTTAAATGATTCATCCATTCAATCGGACGGATAGAGGTATATAGGCGTTTACCAAAAACAGGGTAGATATGTTTTTCTAATGCTCCCTTATTTCGAGTCATAGTGTCAGCGACCCATCTATTTTGTTTGGTATCTAACCATTCCTTTGCCGATACTTCAAAAGTGGCATTGTTATCTTCAAGTTCTTTCCGCTTTCGTTCCTGTTTGGTGATGATAGGATTTTCACCTTTACTAATATCCGTAATGAGTTCTTGTGCCTTTTTTCGTGCTAGTTGCCCACTTATTTCAGGATAGCCACCAATACCTAACCACGACCATTTACCATCAGGCTTTTTATATCTTAATTGCCAAGATTTATTTCCATCAGGTTTGACACGGAAATATAAGCCTTTACCGTCTAGCTCTCGATATTCTTTTGATTCAGGTTCAAGGTTTGCAAGAGCAGTATCAGATAAAGGACGGCGTTTTATTTCTTCTCTTTTCATTTCCTTGTATCCCTGCGGTTTCAATTTTTCTTCAAGGATACACGTAGGGATACACGGCGAGCAATACTATATAAAGTTAAGATCAGTTATATATAGGCAAGAAAAAAGGCTTAAACCATTACAGTTCAAGCCTTTACGTCTTATATATCGCTAAATGAAGTGATATAAATTTATGAATTTGGTGGGGTGGCGTCAATTGAACAAATTTAATAAGTATATGTTTTATATAAATTAAAATTTATACAAAAATCACAGTGTACACCACAGTGTACAAATTATATGTTGCTAGGCTGTTTTTCTTGTCGGGTTTGGTGGGGGAAAGGGGAGTCCAACTCAGGATTTAAACTCGCTCGCACGCCCACGCTTTTTTTAATTCTCTAGCACTTCAACAATTGTTTGCTGTGTTTTTTCGCTGCCATTATTTGAGTGAGGCGAAATTGAGTATTGAAGCTGCTCCCCTTATTGGTGGCTCAGGTATGGTCATCTTGACCAATGGGGGGGGGAGTCCAATGTTCAGGCTGTTTGTAGCAGTAAACCGCCCGAATAATCACACTGTAACTCTATTGGGATTTTAAAGGTCAAAACCACACTTTAACTCGCTCCCTCGCGTGCGCGCGCGTAGTTGTTGCGAAATGCAAAATTGCGCTGTCATGCTGTTAATAAATGATAAGGCTTGGACTACTGCTTAAATCCTAAGTAATCCTAAGGTCAAAACCTTATAAAACCTGATATTCAAAATGCCGCCCTTTCAGATTTGGAATCCAGTAGGGGCATTTGCGAAACAATCCTATGAAAGATAAAAAACGGTTCAATTTCCCGCCCTATAAAAAGAGGTTCACATGAATGATTTAACGCTACTCAATTCAGATTTAGATTTAGATTTAACGCTACTAGATGATGAAGCATTTACTGCTGATCTAGTGGCATTTGCTGAAAAGCTAGAACAACAATGGCATGAATTACTAGCAGAACAATCAACACTACTTGCACTCCTATAAAAAGAGATGCAAGCGTGTAGCTATCAGGCTTGTGGCTATGCTGCATTTTGCAAGCTCATCATTCCCATGATGGTTTTAAACCATGTCTATTCATAAAGGCATGAAAGTTTGCAATGCAATATTGCTCTGACTTTCGTTCTAGTTCGTCATGCCTCTGTACCAATCTGTTATAGGTTGAATGGTGCATCCCTTTAGGCTTCAACTTATGCCACGACTTCATAAATGCGGTGTCATACTGCCAGTTAAGTTTATTCCTGATTTTATACATGCCGACTCTGGTGCTTTCTAGTTTGCAACTCTGCTGTGTGCTGTAGTTCAGTTTGTGGCAAGTTCTACAGAAAAACATTGAATTGCGTAGGTATAGCTTTGCAACTCGCTTAAAACACTTTGGGCAATTGAACCAATACCGCTTGCCGCCGTAGTTGCATGGTGTGGTGACAACATTCACTAAATAGCGGTGCTGCTGCTCGTTGCATGTGTAGCTTAATACTAAACCGCCGTTATCGTAGTGATATGTTATAGATGAAAATACTTCTTGAGAGTCGCCTTTTCGCCACACCCATGAGCCGCCACCGCCACCATTAAATACTTTATATCGAGCCATAGTGCGGCTGTCCAAGCTCAAACAATCTTCAATTTGACCGTGTGTTTTTTCCATTGATAACCTCGCTTTAATTGATAGGTATTAAATCAGGCTCAATGCCTTATGTACTCTGTGTTTCAGTCATTTTACAGTGTTTTTCAATATGAGATTTCACTAATGATTTAGGTTGGCAATCAAGGTCTAGGTTTTGTCTAATTAGACTTTGCCGATCTAATGCGGTCTAAGATGCCCAGTTATCAAGTAATACTTGAATACTGAATTACAGCCAAAAAAATACCCATACTGGGGAGTATGGGCAAAACTAAAAACTACAGCGATTTTTCTACATCAATTATAAAACAGTTTACTGCTCACTTGCTTTGCAGTTGGTCGGAAAGTGAAGTGCATCATAGCAATTGCAGAACATCGGCTTTTATTTCTGTGACTTCCCGATCTGCACCGCTCTGGTCTTTCCACTTCCTTGTACGCAAGCTGCCCTCGATATAAACCTTGCTGCCTTTCTTGAGGTACTTGCTAGCAATCTCGGCTAAACGGTTGTTAGTGCTGATTCTGTGCCATTCTGTAGCCTCTTTGCGCTCTCCAGTGGTTTTGTCTTTCCAGTGTTCAGTAGTCGCCACGCTAAAATTGGTACCGCTACCGCCGTTTGGAAAGTTCTTAGTTTCAGGGTCACGACCTAGTACACCCATCACGATTGCTTTGTTCACATTTGGCATTGTTCAATTCTCAAATATATTTCATTTATCTAAAAAGCTGACTAAATGACTAAATTGCTCTGTATGCCTTTATATATAAGGCTTTGCGTTCAGTAGTCACTAAATATCACAATGACTAAGTGACTAAATGAATATAGTTTTTAGTCATCCACTTAGTCATTTAGTCAAAGCCATTTTTGCTGACTGCTAAGTGAAAAGCCTTGTCCTGTAAGGCTTACAGCTTAACTTAGTCACTTAGTCACGATTCCAGTAATAAAGGGTTAATAACAACGTATCGGGTACGCCCTAGTGATTCAATCTTGATATGGTGTGAATCCTCTAGTTGCTGAATAACCATTTCCAAGAGGTTTTTGTTTTTCTGCATCGGTCTAGGGCATGAGGTTTGTATATATGAGTAAGTGAGTCTGTCTGTTTTTTGCTGCACACATTTACCGACAAGCCACTTAATCAGTTTTTCAGCATCACTTTCCGCTTTAACCTCAATTTCTGCATACATTGCCCATTCATTTAATGAATGTTTGACGACCTCACAAGCTCCTTTTAGGGTTTTACCATCAATCTGTTGCAATCCCTCAAAATAAGCAAATACCGTTGCTAAACGGCGTGCCAATTGGCTTGCACGGCTCGCAAACGCTTGTAGGTACTCAAAACGCTTTCCTACACGTTGTAGCGACTCAATGACGTTATAAAACTCTGTATCAATCGCTATGGCTTCCTCATTCATAGGAATGACATAACGCCCATTATGCAACTCATGCTCTGTCTGCACCTGTGGGCAGCTATCGAGCAATGATTCGCACCGTGTCCAATAAGCAATAAGCCTGTGGTCTTTGTTGGCGTTTTTGTTGCGATATGCTGCATTTTGTAGGCGTGTGCCTGCCAAGTTTTCAGGAATAGTTAATATGAATCTAGGCAAAAAGCCTTGCCCTCTTAGCACTGGGTCTTTTAAGGCATTGTCTAAAACTTCACGCTGCCCTTGTAGATTAAACGTCACTCGAACGTCATGCGCCCGACCACTGCCATTGAGGTTTGACTTTGAGCGTGTACGTTCCACATATCCATCATCAAACAATTTTGTATAACCGCCTAATGCTTGGTTACGTGTATCGGCTTTCATGGTATGCCCACCGAAAAATTGCCCTGCTTCATCACTTGAGATTGAAGCATTTTGCAAGATTCCATCAATAAACAATCCTGCAATAGATTCAAGGGTAATGTCACTGTATAGGGTGCTTGGGTCATTCGGTGGTGGATTCTCTGCACAGTACGCCTCACGGTCTTTTTTTGGCAATCCTGCTTGCCCACTTTTCCATTGCTCTAACTCGGTTCGATATATTTCGTACTGCTTGCGCTCATATTCCAAAATCGCCCGATCTGCTAGATTTTTGCTTGTACTCTTACGGCTGCCACTTTGCCCCTCTGTGAGTAAAAATAGGCTGCATGGCTCGCCGTGTGCTTTGAATCTATCGGGTGCATTTACTTTAGCTTGGGCAATATGTGACATTGCACCAATAACACATTGAGCAGTCATGGCTATGGGTGATTGCACATGCTCGGAAATAGCCAAAACCGCTTCTTTTGCCAATAAGGGCAGTGCATCAATAGGGTAAGGGTTGCTTGCTGCTGATTCCTCTTGTTGTAGTGGCAGCAACTCGCCCCAGTGTTGAGAATCTGCATCTTGATTGAATGCACCTGATTCAATAATTTGCTTCCGTTTCTCAAGAAAAAACATTTCTATTTGTTGAGAGGTAAACGCTCTAAAAGAGTCATCAACTTGAACAAATAAATCAGCGTTGTTTACTGGGGTAGACTTGCCTGCAATCAATCTAAAAACATTTTCAGGCATACCACTGTTTAAAATCTTGTACGCTTCATCTAAACTTTGATGCAGCAAAACCGCTTTGCCTGCCTTAGCAAGTTGAATAAATAAATCCATATCATTTGTACCGACTACATACGATAAATGAGGTTTATTTAAACCACTTGCAAACAATCCTTTTTTACCAATAATGAATGACACTTGTTGGCTGTCTATTTCTTTAAATGGTGTTGTGGTGGTGTCGTATTTTCTTGCTGTACCTCTGATTGCATAGCCTATAACCTCGCTCAATTGGGTTGGATTTATGAGCGTGTAGGCTTCGCAATTTTCACAGTTATAACTAGGCAATTTAGAACAAATATAGCTCTCAGGCTTAACTTTGAAATTGTGCTCATCAATACAATTTGGCGCAAAATCTTCTAGCTGAAAAAACTCTACCCGATGCCCTGTTACTGGGTCGATATTCACCACTATAGGCGTTGGCTTATTTAAAATATCAGGGTGTTTTGCATTCATACTTCACCCCCTTTTATTCTTTCCCATTCCTCACGGTAGCGTTCAGCTTGTTCTTTGTGACAATTTGCACGGTGTTCAGCAAGGTATTGGTGCATACCTAAGATTTCATCAAGCTGTATGAAGTGATACTCGGTTTCTACTCCGATCTGCTCTAGTTCAGCTTTGATTTTTTTAATGTGTAAATTTAGGTCATGCAGTCCCATTGCTGCCCAACTTAACCCCTCTGCTGCCAGTGCATTTACGTCTTGCATATCGCCAGCATGGTATTGGTGAGGGATAGCTTTAGTGTTTTGATTAGGCATGATGATTGCCTCCTTTTACTTTTGAGTTGAGATTCACGCTAATCTGAGAAATTAGGGTGAGGGGATTCACTCTCGGTGTAAAAGTACCGCCCGACATATTCGCCATTGATGACTTATTTTGTCGTGTCATCCCCTCATAGAGGGATTGCAGCCTTGTATGCGTAGCTGTAACGCTTGCGCTTGTTTTCTGCGCAGCTTGAGAAGCTTTGCAAAACTTGGGCACAATAAAACCACAATGACGCTGTGGGGTGACGCTTTTACTTTTTGAGAGGTCTACAGCATAAACAGAACGGCTTAGAGTTGCAATAACAAAGCAAAACAAAACAAAGCACATGCCTAAAAGTAGTCCTCTAAACATTTCTAAAAATAATTCTTTCATGCTCACAACTCCTCTTGAATAATCTCTAGGACTTCAATCATCTGTGCTTTGATTTCTGTCATTGAGAAGTTTTTTCCCTCCTCAATATCAATAATTAAACCGACTGCAACATCATAGATATTCGCTAACCGCAATTCGTCATCTGTAAAGGGGAGGTCATCCACCACGCTTGCAGATTTAAAATCTATAATTTCGCTCATGCTGCCACCTCACTGCACACGGTTAAAATTAGAGTTCGGATTAATCAAAACCCCATCATTCGATAAACCGACCTTTTGGCGGTTATCCATCATCTGCAATAAATGCTGCTCTGCTTCTTCAAAGCTAATGCCAAAATGCTTTGCAATGCCCTCTAGGCGGTACATAGGCTCGCCGTCATCCGTGTAACCGCTTGGCGGTGGCAATAGGTTTAATTCCTTAGCCTTTTGGTGCATTTCCTCTTTGATATGCTCAGGCGTGTAGTGCATTGTTAAAATAAGGGCCTGCTCGGTGATGGGGTGGTGTTCTCCGTACTGCTCACGCATTGCTTTGTAGTGGTCAAAGGCTTTAAAAAATTCAGGGTCTACATACTCAATCATGGTGTAACCCCTCAAAAGCAATCTGCAAATTTGCTTTGCATGTTTCAATGCGGACGGCGTTTAAATGCTTTTCATGCTTACGGCGGTGCATACCCAGGCTGTGAAATGTGCCTTTGTCCTTTGATACCTTTTCTTGCATACAAAGGCGGTTAAGTTCTTCATAGGCTGTCTGCCGTGCTGAATAGCTCCCAGTCTTACGGATGGTCGGCAATACGTCCTTGAATACCCAATCTTGAAAGTTCAAGGCTTCTTTTTTATTAGATCGGAAAATAATGCGATATAGATTTTCCTCGCTGATAAAAGTAAGTGACTGCACTCCACTAGTTGTAGGGGATGACATTTTATGTAACCCCCCTGCATCTAAATTGAATCGTTTAGGGTTTTGGTTTTTTATGCCTAATACACCGCATACATCAGCAAGGCAAAATAACGGCTCATTATTGGCATCAAAGGCAATCCGAACGCCATGTTCATTGAAATTAAGAATAGCTGGGTTCATGCTGCCACCTCCCGAAGTTCATAACGTGCATGACTGCCAGTGGTTCGGCTGTTCTTTTCGTGGTGGGTCACAATGTCATAACCTGCATTTCGTAAACGCTGAATAATTGCGCTCAGTCGATAGCAGTTGAAAAGGTCGATAGCCTCAGCTTGTGAAAGGGTTTTTCCTTGTTTAAGGTGTGCTAGGACTTGTTTTAATTGGGTGTTATTCATTGATTAAACCTCCATAGTTGCAAGGCTTAAACGCTGCTTGTTGTGCCACTCTACAAGCTCGGTATAGTCGAAATAGACTGGTGCTTGTTTGGTGTCGCCAGTCTTAATAGGTCGGGGAAAGGTGGCATCTGTACGCACGATATGGCGCAACGACTCACGGCTTACATCAAGTATTTGGCAAGCTGTTTTGAATTGAACACGGATTGGTGTGATAGTCATAAAAAAACCCATACATGAAAAAGTATGGGTTTAGTATTTAAAATATTGTTTTTTTATCATTTCATGCAATGAACATAAAATTGCATTGCAAAAACAGATTATTTCATTTGATTATTTATCAATGCTTTATATAGGCTGTTGGCATTTGCTAAAACTTTCTCTGTACGGCTTTTTGATAATCCTTTAATGCTTCTATGCTCATCTTCAATTCTTAGCAAAATTTTAGATTGTGATTTATTCCCTTTAACTCGTATTTCATTTTGAAGCATCCTCAACAATACCGATATAAGCAGTAAATCACTGTTTGTTAAATTTATTTCCTGATCATTTGTTGCATTTTCCTTTTGAAGAAATTGCATTTTTTTACTTTCAAGCTCTGCAATGTGTGCTTTTAAGTGGTCTATTTCTTCATTTAATTTTTTTACTTTGTTTTTTTCAATAGCCAAGTCCAACTCAAGATTTGCATTTATCTTTTCAAATTCTGCACGTGCTTGTGTTGGTTTCGTATATAGTGGTTCAGCTATTTGGTCATTAAATCCAGCAATAATTATATTTTCACTTGCTAGATATTCCCTAAAACCATCAGCATCTACCTTATAATTAAATACATTTAACTTATTTGCTTCTATTGCAGAACTAATAAAGCTATAAGCCCTTGAGTAATCGGGCGCAATTTCATCAATATCATTATGAGGATATTTTTGTATTTCTAATGGGTCGTAATCCGAAATTATGCAGGCACATTCATCAATACTGAATAGCGGCTGTTTGTATAGGAAAAATTTATACTTATCAGGTCTTGATTCTTGTACAGATTGGAGGGTGACGACTTGGGTTTGAGGCTTCTCTATAATCCCTAAATCCATAATAGGTTTAAAATTAAAAATTTCATGTTTAGCCCAGTAATAGCCAATAATATCAATTTTGATTTTCTGTATTGATTCCTCGCCCTCGAGCCATGCAACGTGTAACCCGTGAATGAGATTTCTAATAGGTGCGTAATCATTGCGTACTTCATGCATTCGATGAAAGCTATCTCGACAATATAGTGTTAGCTCGGTGTCAAAATTATGATGTCCTAAAAACTCTCCAACTTCTTCCCATAAGTTAAAACCACCTTTACTAAGCATTTCGACTATCTCCCATACTTGGAAATAGTCATTCTCAATTAAAGCCTTTTCTTTGCTTAATAAGCTCATGTATGCCTCCCACAGCATCCCCAAAAAGCTGCTAAGCCAATCGGATTGGGTGTCCGACTTTCGGGAGCTAACCTAGACTTAGCAATCTGAATATAAACGATATTAAGCTATATTTGTGCATTTATTGGCTAGTAGTGCGACAAGTCTTGTCACTGTGCTTTTTTGAATTGAATAATGCTCTGGTCTGCAACTTCTTCTAAATGATTGGCGTACCATTGCATCATGCTTGCTCGGTCATCTAAATATTGAGCCTTGTTATACACCCCTGCCACACCGTCCTTTACGTGTGCCAGTGCTGCCTCGATATGACGTTCATCAAAGCCACGATTGTTTAACAAGGTACTCGCAATATGTCTAAATCCGTGTGGAGTTTGTCTGCCCTCATAACCCATACGGCGCAAAGCCATAATGAAAACTGTGTCTGACTTTGGCTTGCTCTTGTCCGATCTGCTCGGAAATAAGTATTCAGAATTGGTTTCATAGCTTTGCAATTCTTTTAATAGGGTAGTGGCTTGAGTTGGCAACGGTACAAGATGCTCACGGCGTTTCTTCATACGTTCAGCAGGGATATTCCATAAGCCTTGCTCTAAATCAAATTCTTGCCACTTGGCTTGTCTTAGTTCAGTTGGTCGGCAAAACAACATAGCTAAAAGCTGCAAGCCTATACGCACATCCATAGTCGGATAATTATTGATAGCTCTTAACAGTGGGGGTAACTCAAGTTCGCTCACATGCAGCATGTTTTGCTTCTTGCCTTGCTGTAAGTATTTTTGAATGCCCTCAACTGGGTTGTAGTCCATACGTCCAGTGACTTTTGCAAAGTCGTAAATGTCACGACACATAGAGCGCATACGGTTCACCTGTTCAATAATACCTTTCTCTTGCTGAATACTTTTTAACAAGTTCATCCATTCAATAGGCTTGATGGTGGTGTACAAGCGTTTCCCGAAAATCGGAAATATATGTTTTTCCAGTGCACCTTTATTTCGGGTCATGGTGTCCTGTACCCATGATTCCTTTTTTGTGTCTAACCATTCACGTGCTAATACTTCAAAAGTAGCACTGTGCTGTTCTACTTCCTGTCGCTTGCGTTCTTGCTTGGTAATGATTGGATTATCGCCGTGTGAAATATCCTTGATTATCTCTCTCGCTTTTTTTCTTGCACCTGCACCCGATAAATCAGGGTATGTGCCAATGCCAAGCCATGACCATTTGCCATCAGCTTTTTTATATCTGAATAGCCATGCTTTTTTACCATCAGGCTTTACACGAAAATATAAGCCATCGCCGTCTAGCTCCCGATATTCTTTTGATTCAGGCTCTAGGTTAGCTAGTACGGTATCTGATAAAGGTCTACGTTTTATTTCTGTTCTTTTCATGGCTTGTACACCAACGGATTCAATAAATCTTGCAATGTACATGGTAGTGTACACGGCGTATGTACACTGTAGCTAGTTATATTTAGTTATGTTTAGGCAAGAAAAAAGGCTCAATCCCTTTGGAATCAAGCCTTTATCTTTTAAAACTTGGCATATTTTGCCATGTCTTGTTAGGTATATGGTGGAGGTGGCGGGAGTTGAACCCGCGTCCGCCAACACTACACTCGAGAATACTACATGCTTAGATATCGTCTATTATTTTAACACTCTAAGACCCGACGAACAGGGTTCAAAGTGCGATCCTCTAAGTTTGGTATAAAGTCCCGAGGCTCAACTTTATACGGACTTGTGTGCGTGCGCTTCAGTCGGGTTCACTGACCACAAGTATTCAGTGAAGCGGACAAGCTGCCCTTAGGCAGCTAGAGCGTAAGATTCGTCGTTTGCGACTATTTTAATGCAAATTTTATTTACGAGAGAAAATGCGCTCTCGGCATGCATCTATGAGCTTCATCATCAGCGTCGAAGCCAATAACACCCCCATATCACAGCGCTATCATAGCATAGTTGGCAAAAATTACGATGTATTTTCTGCACAATTAAACATTTCAATGCGCTTAGTTACATAATTGCGCTAATATTTTCTTTTTCAAGTCAAATACACAAGAATATGGGTTATTTACTAGCACTCGATCAAGGTACAACCTCTAGTCGCGCCATCATCTTTAATGAACACGGACAAGTTCAGGCTACGGCACAACGTGAAACCCAAATTCAGACTCCGCAATCAGGCTGGGTGGAGCAAGATGCCCAAGAAATTTGGTCAAATCAAATTGCAGTGGTGCAACAGGCATTGGCAACTGCAGGTATTTTGGCCAAAGACATTTGCGCAATTGGAGTAACCAATCAACGTGAAACCACAGTAGTGTGGGATAAACGCACAGGCAAACCTCTAGCGCCTGCAATAATTTGGCAAGATCGTCGTGCGGCGGATTGGTGTCATCACTTGATTCAAAATAACCAGATGCAATTGATTCAACAAAAAACGGGTCTGCGTATCGATCCATATTTTAGTGCAGGCAAGCTGGTGTGGCTGCTGGAGCATGTCGGTGGATTAAAAGCATTAGCACAGCAGGGGCATGTGGCTTTTGGCACCATCGACAGTTGGCTAATTTGGAATTTGACCCAAGGTGCAGAGCATGTCATTGAAGCGAGTAATGCCTCAAGAACCATGTTGATGAATTTACATCGTCAAACTTGGGATGAAGAATTGCTGGAATTATTTCAAATTCCTGCATCCGTTCTACCCAAAATTATTGCATCCGATAGTTATATTGCAGATACGGCAACAGGTTTATTGGGCGCAAATATTCCCATTACAGGTATTTTGGGGGATCAGCAAGCGGCATTATTTGGGCAATCTTGTTTGGAGGTTGGCACAGCAAAAAACACCTACGGTACAGGCTGTTTTATGTTGTTCAATACAGGCAATCAGGTGCAGTTTAGTAAAAATAAATTACTCACCACTTTGGCGTGGCAATGTCAAAATCAAACCCATTTTGCCCTAGAGGGCAGTGTCTTTATGGCTGGGGCTGTGGTGCAATGGCTACGGGATGGTTTGGGGATTATTCAACAAAGCTGTGATGTTGAACAACTCGCCAATAGTGTAACTTCGAGCGAAGGGGTGGTGCTAGTTCCGGCTTTTACAGGACTTGGAGCGCCACATTGGGACAGTGAAGCGCGAGCGCTTTTATGTGGAATGTCACGTGGCACGAACAAGGCACATATTGCGCGTGCTGCCTTGGAATCTATTGCATTTCAAGTGTCGGATGTACTTTCTGCGATGCAATCCGATTTAGATCATCCACTGAAAGAACTGCGGGTCGATGGTGGGGCGAGTCAAAATGATATGTTGATGCAATTCCAAGCCGATATTTTAAATGTGCCTGTGTTACGTCCTAAAATGTTGGAATCAACTGCTTGGGGAGCAGCAGCCATGGCAGGTTTAAAGGCGGGTGTATTTTCTGACTTATCTGAAATTTCAGCATCTTGGCAGTTAGATCGGTTATTTGAACCTCAAATGAATGAAGCAGAGCGGGCTGAACATTTAGCGCGTTGGCAACAAGCCTTAAAACGCGCCAAGTCAGATTTATAATGAGCGCTATTTCTTAAATAGCGATAAGTTAAATAAATCTTAAACTACAAGCCTCATCAGCTGTGTTTATCAGGCTTGTAGTTATTTTTTCTTCGTTACAACAAGCGTGCATTGATCTTATAGATCACGCCTTACATTGCCTCACGTTGAGCTTCATCTTCTAAATAACTTTCTAAAGAATCATCTAGTGCATACAGCCATGGTGTGTGATGCGGCTTGCCCATTTTTCCTGTCATCACTGAGCGATAAACTTTATCTCTAAAGCCCATAATATTTTCTTTTTTATGCTTTTTCCATTGCATGAAAATATCGTGTACTGCATCAATATTGAAAGATGGATAGTCGGTCTGCGCAATCAGGCGTTTGATGTAATCACCTTGGAAACGCGCGGATTGTTCATCATTCATTAAGCGTTGTTCTTTTTCATGTAAGGCTTGGGTATGGCGTTGCATTTCGTCTGTGCTTGGTAACGCAATTTTGCCCAAAATCACATCACGGACAAACCATGCCTGCGCATCGAACATATTGAAAGTGTACCATTGATCTTGCATGCCTAAATAAAACAAACGAGGATTCTTTTCCCACACCACGCCCTGATATAAACCTAGAGGATAAAGACAGTTATGCGTTCTGAGCCGCAAGTTATCTTCAATAAATGGGAAGTGGTGTAAATAGCCAGTACATAAAATAATGGCATCAATTTTGGCCGATGTTCCATCGCCAAAATAAGCAGTATTTTCATCTACACGCAGTAATTGTGGTTTTTCAGACCAGTTTTTTGGCCATTTAAAGCCCATCGCTTTGCTGCGATAGCAACTGTAAATTTGTTTGGCGCCGTATTTATAGCATTGTGAGCCAATGTCTTCGGCAGAGTAACTGCTGCCCACCAACAATACTGTTTTACCTTTAAATTCCAGTGCATCACGGAAATCATGTGCATGTAGAATACGACCATGGAATTGATTAAAGCCTTCATAAACAGGTACCCGCGGGGTAGAAAAGTGCCCAGAGGCCACCACGACATAATCAAACTGTTCTGAATAATGACGTTGCTGTGCGTAATCTTCGACATCAACTGTGAATTTTTGCGTCGCATCATCATAATGAATATGTTGAACGGCAGTGTTAAAGCGGACTAAATCTTTCACCTGTGCTTTTTCTGCACGCCCTTGAATATAATCCCACAACACTGCGCGTGGCGGATAAGACGCGATGGGTTTTTTGAAGTGTTCATCAAAAGTATAATCGGCAAATTCTAGCGCTTCTTTAGGACCATTTGACCATAAATAACGGTACATACTGCCGTGGACAGGTTCACCATGTTCATCTATACCTGTGCGCCAAGTATAGTTCCAGAGTCCACCCCAATCATTTTGTTTTTCGAAACATACAATTTCAGGAACTTGTAGACCTTTGGCCTTTGCTGACTGAAACGCTCTTAATTGGGCCATGCCGCTTGGGCCAGCGCCAATAATTGCAATTCGATCCATTGCTATCTCCATTAGTTTTTGAGTTCTTAATTACTTCTCCAATTTTGAGTGACACAATTCAGGATTTTAAATATCCGCATTATTAAAATAAGCAAATACAATCCTAAATTTAGAGGTCAAGTAGACCCTGTCAAAATAGGATGTGAATTAAAAAAATAGAAAAAATAAAATACACAAAAGACAGTAAAAATTGCTTAAGCAACTCATCTTTATAAAAAAATGTATTTTACAAGAAGGATGATCTTATCATAATTTCTGATTAATTTTGACTTTTCTTAGTTGTAAAATTGAATTTGAAGCCATTCTGTTAATGTGGTTAATTTTACGTTTTAGTATATTTAATTGATTCTTAAGTAATTTTCCCTATGGTCTCTAAATAGAATTTGGTTAGATTTTTTTAAAAATTTGTTTGAATTGAAGTGCTTTAAGCACGCTGAGAAACTTTTTTGTGAGCTTTTTAGAATGATGAGAGGCAATGATGAAAGATAACAGCAATAAGAAAGCAGAGTAGATGATTGTGATTCGAAGTTCATTGAGTGAGCGGGAAAGGAGCGAAAGCAAGACATAAAACATTGAATGAACTAGGCGCATCCAATGTTTCTAATATAGAACGGAGCTATTAAGGTATTAAAGTTTACGCCAAACTTTGTTTTCATCTTCTAAAGCGATAGTAAAGTTAAATTCGTCATCTACGGTCACTAAGTAAGAATTAGGATTAACCAATAGAACTTTTAAAATTGTACCTTGCTCAAATTCAATTGGTGCGCAGTTTTCTTTACGTAGAACAATAGGTTCAAGTAGCTCAATAGCAATGTTTTCTGTTGGAGATTCCATACCGCACCCTAAATGAGTTATTTTTAATCAACTGTATTATATAGTAAATTGATGAATAATCTACACAAAATCGTAAATTTGTGTCGGGTTTAAACATTTGGTATTTAAATGGTTGGTCAAAAAAACGCAATAAATATCTCCAATACTGCATAATTTGACACTTTAAAAATATAGAGAAAAATTGCAATTTCATTTAATTTTTTAGATGAATGGCAAATGAACAGCGCAGTAAAATATAGCCGATTGATGAAATTTACAGTTTTCAGTATAAAAATAAAATTATTGCTGAAAAAACAGCGTATAAAGTATAAAAGTTAAAGTATCCATCCACGCTTTTTTAAGTGGTGAAGGCACTGGGTTTTACATTCCAATTTAAAAAATAAAGGCTTTTTGTCTGCATGTTTAAGTCATTTTTTCCAAATCCAAAGTGGTTTTTTATTTCATTGCTTTTTTGGTTCGCGATCAATCTAGCTTTGTGGTATTCAGGCGGTAGCGCATGGGGCAGTTGGATTGGTTTCCCGCAAGGCTATGCCGAAGCAACATTACCCATCGATGTCAGCCGTTTTTGGTCACCTGCATTTTTATGGTTTTACCTGTGGTTTTTTGTGGCAACGACGCTGTTTGCCATTTTCTGGAAACTTAAAGCAAATCACCCATGGCAGCGCTGGTCGGTATGGGGATCGGCATTCATCCTGTTTAATATTTGGTTTGGGGTACAAGTCAATGTTGTGGTGAATGCTTGGTACAACCCATTTTATGACCTGATTCAAAAAATGCTCAGTAGCGGCGGTGGAGATGTCAATGAACTCTATGCAGGTGTGCTGACCTTTTTATACATTGCCATGGTGGCAGTGACCTTAATGGTTTTGAATTTATTTTTTGTCAGTCACTATGTTTTTCGTTGGCGTACGGCAATGAATAATTATTACACCGCACATTGGGAAAAACTGAGACACATTGAAGGGGCTTCACAGCGTATTCAAGAAGATACCATGCGCTTTGCAAAAACCATGGAAACTTTAGGGGTAAATTTAGTCGAAGCCCTAATGACTTTGTTGGCATTTTTACCTGTGCTGTTTAGTTTGTCTGTGCATGTCAAAGCCCTGCCTATAGTGGGGGAAATTCCGTATGCCTTAGTTTGGGCTGCAGTGGGTTGGGCAGTATTTGGTACAGTGGTGTTAATTGTGGTGGGTGCGAAGTTACCAGGTCTGGAATTTAATAACCAAAAAGTTGAGGCGGCTTATCGTAAAGAATTGGTTTATGGTGAAGATCACGCTGAACGTGCCGATCCGCTGAGTTTAAAAGAACTGTTTAGCAAAGTACGTTTGAACTATTTCCGTTTATATTTCCACTATGCCTATTTTAACTTGGTACGTATTTGGTACATGCAATTGGACAATATATACGGTTTATTTGTGTTGTTCCCAAGTATTGCCGCCGGGGCTATTACATTGGGTTTGATGATGCAAATTGCCAACGTATTTGGCAAAGTTCGTGAATCTTTTCAGTATCTGATTGCATCTTGGCCAACCATTATTGAACTCTTGTCTATCTATAAGCGTTTAAAAGCATTTGAATCGACACTGGATCAATAGTTGTGGTGGCGACATCCATGATTTGTTGTGGATGTCACGTTCACATGTTCAGAGCCATGATTGCTAAATATAAATTGATCTCAACAGTTGTATAAAAATAATATGAGTGTTAGTTTTCAAAATCATAAAAAACTGTGATGAACTGGATTTTTTATAAAAATATCAAACTCGATTCAAATAAAGCGATGATTATTTAATTATAAAATCAAGGTGTTAGATTTGTTATTTTCCGCCAATTCATATATTTTCATTCCTATAAAAACAATTGAGATTTGAAACGTGACCTGGAAAAAAATACTTTTAATGGGGGGGATGGGCAGCCTATTATTTGGTTGTGCAACAGTCGATCAATATAGCCCAAATTCGGTGAAGCATTTTGCATCTCCACAAGAACTGATTGTTCAAAAACAATTAAATCAGCCGAGTGGTGCCGCTAAAGAATATGTCTATTATTGGGGGCCACAGCGCAAAGATCAGCCTGCTGAATCTATGATTCCACGTAAATATATGGGCAGCTATTGTCAGTCACAAAATGGACGCCTCACGCTTGCCTATAAAAGCTCAATGAGTTTAGTCAAAAATGCATGGTCTAAAAAATTACTCAATACTTATCGAGATGTAAAACAGGGGATTGGGGCATACCGTTGTGTAGGTAATCAGGGTGATAGCTGGATTGTATCTATTGAGCCTGTGGCAGAGCGCCAGTTGGAACAGCGTGGTGAAGTGCGAGTGGTGAGTTTGGTCACTAAAATAATGTCTGAAGATGAAGCGCGACGTTTTTACCGAGCGACTTCTGAATCCGCAAAGGCAGGACCTAAAGCAACTCCAAGTAATCCCAAAACAATAAATAAAACCAAAGTTGCTGAAGTGAAAGAAAAACCTGAAGAGAAAAAAGAGCCAGTGGCTGTAGCAGTAAAAACAGCTCCACCACGTGTGGTTGAAACACCGCAACAGCAACAGACACGTTTATATGTCGCGGCACGTCGCGATTTAAACAGCGGGCGTAATCAAAATAATGCCTGTAATAATGCACAACGTGCTTATAATTATGGCAAGTTGCAAGGTGCAGAGGGTACACGTATTTATACAGAATCTGGCATGTTGGTGGCTCGTTGTTTAACGGGTGTTTCGAGTTATCGGAGTCGTTTCCCAAATTCCGATGCGCAGGCAAGACGTATTTTGCAGAATTTAGCCAATAATTATAATCATGCAGGGGCTAAGAATATGTTAAGAGGCATGAAGTGAGGGTAACTCTCACTTGCAAAGCCAACTTTTAATTTTAAATTTTTAATTTTATGTAAATTTGTTTATGTCCACTATCAAAAATACGTTCGTCATAGTCAAAAATATTTGTATGACTTTTAATCAAATCAACAACTTTTTTAAAGCCATAGTTTCTGGGATCAAAGTCATTTTGTAAAAGTTTCCATTGCGATGTGAATGAAGAAGCAGGAATCCATTCAGTATCATGATTGTCAAAAATTTGTTTAATAATATGTAGTGGTAGTTTCTGCGCTGAAGTGGTGTTGTTTAAGACTTCAGTTTTACTAGAGGGTTGAGGATGCTGTTCTTTCTTCGTTTCAATCAAAGGGAGTTCTTTAATTTGAGGTTCTTCATATCCACTTAGGTTCTCGACATAGGTGAAGTGAGAACAAGCATTTCGGAAGGCTTCGGGCGTTTGTTTCTTGCCAAATCCATAAACGGTGGCCCCTTGCTCTTTAATGCGTATTGCTAAGGCTGTAAAGTCACTGTCACTTGATACAAGGCAGAAGCCATCAAAACGGTCTGTATAAAGTAAATCCATTGCATCAATAATCATAAAACCATCGGTTGCATTTTTACCTGTTGTATAAGCAAATTGCTGCATAGGTTTAATCGCTAAATTATTAATAGCTTGCTTCCAACTACCATTTTGACTGACAAAGTTACCATAAATACGTTTTACCGTTGCCTCACCGTATTGAGTGATCTCATTTAAAATATTTTCAATATCTTTTGCAGAAGCATTATCTGCATCAATTAATACTGCTAATTTTGCTGTTTTTTCTTCTGAAACATTAAAGATCGTTTTTAAAACCATTATTTTCTCTAAAAATAAAACCCTACACAAGGTAGGGTCTTTATCTCATAAAAACAAAGAATTAGTCAATTAATCAACCAATCATATTCTTCATCAATTTATTCACCTGTGTAGGGGAATCCGACAAACTTAATCTTTGGCTTTCCATGAGTACTTTATAGGGTTACTAGCCCCTTTTTTTCTGAACTTTTCAGGAATTCTTTTGCCTAAATACTTGGTCTGAAATTCTGGAGGTGCATTTTTCCCAGTGAACCCATATCTTTTTGAGCGTGTTTCGTGATTATAGACATCCTCACCCAACAGCATAAAGTTCGGGAAGTTTTCTTGTGTGGCTTCTAACCATTGTTCAGCCACAAATACGCCTTTGATCACACCTTGTACCGTGGCTAAAATTATTTTTGCTTTATTGGCTTCTGAAGGAGTAAGTTTCCATGCAAATCTAACTGCATCATATACGCCACGTTCTAAAGCAGTTCTATTAATTGAAATCAATATAGCATCATCTGTAATTTCTACGGTTTCAGTTTGATATGCTGTAACAATTTCATGAATATTAGCTACTCCATATTCATTACTACCTTTGCCATTCATAATATTTGTTAGACCTGAATAAGCATCAATTAATGAAGCCTCAACAACTTCAGCCATATTTTTGCTTTCTAAAGCATGGCGATGAATAATATGGATAACATCTAAACCCGATAATTGAATATCTCTGATTTGTTTCATTTTTAAACTAAGAAGATCTTCTTCTGCATCTTTATCAGTCAGTAGCCCATTTACATGATCAAATATACGATTATTAAGTCCACGACCGATGTAAAAGGTCGAACCATCTCTTGGATCGACTAATCGATAAACATACCATTTAAGATTTTCACAGACTTCTGGACTGAACTTTTCTATTTTCATTTTATTAACCGTAAAAAAACCCTACATAATGTAGGGTCTTTATCTCATAAAAACAAAGAATTAGTCAATTAATCAACCAATCAATTTCTTCATCAACTCATTTACTTGTGCAGGGTTCGCTTTACCTTTCGCAGCTTTCATTACCTGACCAACAAGACCGTTAAAGGCTTTCTCTTTACCAGATCTATACTCTTCAACCATCTTCTCGTTCGCAGCAAGCACGTCTTTAATGATTGCTTCAATCGCACCTGTATCAGTTTCCTGCTTTAAGCCTTTTTCAGCAATGATTTCGTCCGCAGATTTGCCTTCTTCCCACATAAAGCCGAATACTTGCTTCGCGATCTTACCGTTAATTGTGTTGTCCACAATACGCGCGATCATACCGCCAAGTTTTTCCGCAGATACAGGAGAATCAGCAAGGTCTAGGCCAGCTTTGTTTAGAGCACCTGAGAATTCGCCCATTACCCAGTTTGCAGATACTTTACCTTGTGCCGCACCACCAGCCGCAGCAACTACAGCTTCGTAAAATTCTGACATTTCACGAGTCAATGTAAGTACGTGCGCATCGTACTCAGTTACACCAAAGTCCGCCACGAAACGTGCACGACGTGCAGCAGGAAGCTCAGGCATAGTTGCTTTAATGGCTTCAATTTGCGCATCAGGAATAATCACAGGCAACAAGTCTGGATCAGGGAAGTAGCGGTAATCGTTGGCTTCTTCCTTAGAACGCATTGAACGCGTTTCCATCTTCACAGGGTCGAACAAACGTGTTTCTTGGTCAATCGTGCCATCCCATTCCAAAATTTCCATTTGACGTTCAATTTCAACATTGATCGCTTGTTCAATGAAACGGAATGAGTTCAAGTTTTTAAGCTCACAACGTGTACCGAATGGCTGACCCGGACGACGTAACGACACGTTACAGTCCGCACGGAATGAGCCTTCTGCCATGTTGCCGTCAGAAATACCCAACCAACGTACCAAAGTGTGAATTGCTTTAATATAAGCAACCGCTTCTTCAACTGAACGCATATCTGGTTCAGATACGATTTCAAGCAAAGGCGTGCCTGCACGGTTGAGGTCAATGCCTGACATGCCTTCAAATTGATCGTGAATTGACTTGCCAGCATCTTCTTCAAGGTGTGCACGAGTTACGCCAATGCGTTTCACCGTGCCATCTTCAAGTTGAATGTCGATATGACCCAAGCCCACAATCGGGTTATCCATCTGGCTAATTTGGTAGCCTTTAGGCGAGTCAGGGTAGAAGTAGTTTTTGCGCGCAAACACAGAAGCTTGGTCAATGTAAGCATCAATGCCCAAACCAAAACGGATTGCCAAATCCACCACTTCTTTATTCAATACAGGCAAGACGCCCGGCATAGCTAAATCAACAAGGCTGGCTTGCGTATTTGGGTCTTGACCAAACTCGGTGGATGAACCTGAGAAAATTTTAGAATGGGTTGCAAGCTGAGTGTGAATCTCAATACCAATCACGACTTCCCAACCATCAATCAGGTTTGATTTTGGTTTAGCAGTATTCTTCGCCATTACGCGTTCTCCTCAGCAATTGCAGCGCGTTGAGTATGCCAATCGGTCGCTTGTTGATACTGATGTACCACAGATAGCAGTTGTGATTCAGACCAGTAATTGCCAATTAATTGTAAACCCACAGGCAAGTGATCTTGGTCAAAACCAACAGGCGCACTAATTGCTGGTAAGCCCGCTAAGTTCACTGCGATGGTGTAAATATCACCCAAATACATTTCAACAGGGTCTAAAGACGCGCCAATTTTGTAGGCAGTTGTTGGTGCAGTTGGTGCTGCAATTACATCTACCTGTTCAAAAGCTTTTAAGAAGTCTTGCTGAATTAAACGACGCACTTTTTGCGCTTTCACATAGTAAGCGTCGTAATAACCCGCAGAAAGAGCATAAGTACCAATCAAGATACGACGTTGCACTTCTGCACCAAAACCTTCAGAACGTGAGCGTTTGTAAAGGTCTAAAATATCTTGAGGATTTTCTGCGCGGTAGCCATAACGCACACCATCATAACGAGAAAGGTTAGACGAAGCTTCTGCAGGGGCAATCAGATAGTAAGTTGGCACGTAGCTTTCAGTCATGTTGAGATCAATCTCAACCAATACTGCGCCCAATTCTTCTAATTTTTTTAGTGATTCTTCAACACGTGCTTTCACCGCAGCATCTAAACCAGCCACATTGAAGTATTGTTTCGGAATACCAATGCGTAAGCCTTTGAGCGTTGTTGCATTCAGGTTCGCCACATAATCTTCAACCGCTTTATCCATAGAGGTTGAGTCTTTGGCGTCATGACCTGCCATTACATTCATTAAATATGCGCAGTCTTCTGCAGAGCGTGCCATTGGACCTGCCTGATCTAAAGATGATGCATAAGCGATGATGCCGTAACGTGAAACACGTCCGTAAGTTGGTTTGAGACCAGTCAAACCACAGAAAGACGCAGGCTGACGGATTGAACCACCTGTATCTGTACCTGTAGCAAATGGTGCAAGGTCAGCCGCCACGACAGCAGCAGAACCACCTGACGAACCACCCGGTACATGGTCAAGTGCCCATGGGTTTTTGGTCGCGCCATAGAACGAACTTTCAGAGGTTGAACCCATTGCGAATTCGTCCATGTTCACTTTACCCAAAGTGACCAAACCTGCATTTTTACCTTGTGCCACCACAGTTGCGTCATAAGGCGAGATAAAATTGTCCAGCATTTTTGAACCCGCAGAGGTTTTAATGCCTTGAGTACAAAAAATATCTTTATGCGCAACAGGAATACCTGTTAAAGCTGTCGCTTGACCTGCCTGACGCAACGCGTCGGCTGCATCTGCCTGAGCAAGTGCAACCTCATTGGTTACGGTGACATAAGAGCGTACTTGCGGATCAATTTTGGCAATACGTTTTAAATAATGTTCTGTTAGTTCGCGAGAGGAGAATTTGGCTGCTGCTAAACCCTCAGAGATTTCACGAATCGATAAGCGATGTAAATCTGTCATGAGAAAAATTCTTTTACCTTTTTATGAAGTCAATATGTAACAGCCGAATAAATTATTCAATCACACGTGGAACTAGGTACAAGCCATCCTGAACTGCAGGGGCAACAGCTTGATATTGCTCACGATGATTCTGTTCGGTTACGACGTCTTCACGTAATGGTTGCGGGTGGTCAAATGGGCTTTTTAAAGGCTCAACGTCATCGGTATTTATGCCTTTTAAGCTTTCCATCATGCCTAAAATTTTATTTAGACTTTGAGCATACTCAGCAGATTGCGTATCATTGAGTTTAAGACGAGCAAGATGGGCAATTGCTGAAACTGTTTGTGCATTTAAATCTGCAGAATGCTGAGCATCCGAGGTAGACATAACATCACCTAAAATCAGTATTAATAAAAAATTTCAAAATATCGTGCGTTATAATAAGCGATTGACTTGTTCAACGCACCACATTTAGTTAAAGTTGCCAACTTGCGTCCACATAAAGTTTAATCGAGAACGACTCCGTGATTCTAAAACGACTAATTGGCTTGTTTTCGCCAGACCTAGCCATTGATTTAGGTACAGCAAATACACTTATTTATGCGCCAGGACGAGGCATTATATTAAATGAACCGACGGTTGTGGCAATTCGTCACAGCGGTTCACAGAAAATTGTTGCCGCAGTCGGTCTTGATGCCAAACAAATGTTGGGTCGTACCCCTGCAAACATTTCTGCAATTCGCCCAATGAAAGATGGTGTCATCGCTGATTTTGAAGTGACTGAAACCATGCTGAACCAATTTATAGGCAAAGTGCATGAAAAGCGTTTATTTCCACCTGCACCGCGTGTAGTGGTGTGTGTACCATGCAAATCGACTTTGGTCGAGCGCCGTGCAATTCGTGAAGCCGTATTTAATGCGGGTGCACGTGATGTACGTTTAATTGAAGAACCCATGGCAGCAGCAATTGGTGCAGGTATGCCAGTCGAGCAAGCTTGTGGTTCAATGGTGGTAGATGTTGGTGGGGGCACGACAGAAATCGCGATCATTTCATTACAAGGTTGTGTTTATTCAGATTCATTGCGTATTGGGGGCGATGTGTTTGATGAGCAAATCATTAACTACGTGCGCAAGGCACATGGTTGTGTGATTGGTGAAACCACAGCAGAAACCATTAAGAAAGAAGTCGGTATGGCTTTGCCAGATGAAGGTGCTAAACCACTGGAAATTGAAGTGCGTGGCCGTAACTTGGCAGAAGGTGTGCCACGTGCCATTACGGTAACTTCTGATGAAATTACCCAAGCTATTTCTGATCCATTACAAAGTATTGTATCGGCAGTAAAATCTGCACTTGAGCAAACTCCACCTGAACTTTCTTCAGATATTGCAGAGCGTGGAATTGTGCTGACTGGTGGTGGTGCGTTATTGCGTAACCTAGACAAGCTTTTGGCACAAGAAACAGGCTTACCTGTGGTGGTTGCTGAAGAACCATTAACTTGCGTGACCCGTGGTGGCGGTAAGGTCTTGGAATTCTTTGATAATCCAAACCACGATATGTTATTTGTTGGCTAATACATAGGATTCGGCGGTGCAAACAAATCTGTTTTCCAGACAACCGCCATCTTTTCGCTCTTTTATCATTGCGGTCATTACTTGTTTGGTCATCCTGTTTTTTAACTGGCGTGTTCCTCATGTAATTCAACCTGCACGTGATGTCTTGTATGCGGCATATAATCCAATTTATGCCCTTGCAAGCTATCCTGTATTGTCGCGAGAATGGCTAAGTCAACAAAGCAAGTCTGAGGCTCAATTGCGTCGTGAAAATACCGCGATGCAGGCAGAGCTATTACAGGCTCAAGTCCGTTTGCAAAAATTATCTGAACTCTCTGCAGAAAATACCCGCCTGCGTGGTCTACTCGATACTCCTCTAATCATTGATGGACGCATGGAAATTGCCGAAGTGATTGGCACAGATGCCGATCCTTTGCGTCACATTATTGTGATTAACCGTGGTTCACAAAATCAGCTCAAAGTCGGGCAAACCGTTTTGGATGATAAAGGCATTATGGGGCAGATCATTGCGGTGTATCCACACAGTAGCCGTGTCATGTTGCTTTCTGATAAGGAACATTCGCTTTCGGTGCGTTTAGAGCATACAGGCATGCGTGCGATTGTGTCAGGTACTGGCGATTTGGGACGTTTAAAAATGGAATATGTGCCGACCAGTGCCAATATTCAAGTTGGAGAAAAGGTTTATAGCTCAGGCTTGGGCGAGCATTTTCCCGCAGGATATTTGGTTGGCAGCATTACCAAAATCAGCCGACATAATTCTGGTGAGTTTGCACAAATTGATGTGATGCCTGCAGCACAATTGGCGGGTGGTCATCATGTAGTGGTGCTTTTCTCAGAATCTTTAGCGAAGGAGCAGCCAAATGCCAATCGCTAAAATTGGACAAACTCGACTGGGACAAAATCAGAATAAAGATCCACTGTTTCCGATTATTTTTTCTGTCATAGCTGCATCCGTACTTATGGTGTATCCATTGTCTTATACAGGCTCGGGTTGGCGACCATTGTTTATGTTGATGGTGACCTTGTTTTGGGTGCTTGGGCAGCCAACGTGGTGTGGCATCTGGTTTGCCTTTGGTACAGGCTTGTTTGCAGACTTACTCCTTGATGCTCCTTTGGGGATGAATGCCCTGAGTTTTGTGGTGATTACTTTTGTGGCGCGTTTCCTGACTCGTGAACGCCGTATTATGACGTTTGCGAATTTATGGGTCATCAGTGCAATCGCAATTTTGGCACACCTCGCTTTGATTTGGGTGATGCAAGTCATGGGTGGGATTCAGTTCCCATTTGCGCGTCATTGGCAACCTTTACTAAGTAGTATTTTACTCTGGCCTGTGCTGTATTATTTCTTGCGAAAATGGCGCATTTAATTCTCGCTTCAAGTTCACCGCGTCGTCGTGAACTCCTACAACAGCTCGGACTGGAATTTGAAATTTACAGTCCAGATATTGATGAATCTATTTTAGCGGGCGAAGATGTTGCCACATATGTTGAGCGTTTGGCGTGTGCCAAAGCCGATGCCGTTTTGCAGCTATTTCCTGATGCTATGGTGATTGCTGCCGATACCAGTTTGGGCGTAGATGGGCAGATTTTGGGAAAGCCGGAATCCAAAGTACATGCCTTTGCCATTTGGTCACAACTTTCTGGTCGAAAACATGATGTTTTTTCAGGCGTTTGTGTGCGTACAAAACAGAAAAAATCCAGTATAGTGGTACGTACACAGGTTGAATTTCAATCGCTTAGCCTAGATGATATGGAAAGTTACTGGGCAACAGGTGAGCCGATTGGAAAAGCGGGTGCTTATGCAATTCAAGGCATCGCAGCACGTTATATTCCGCGTATTGAGGGCAGTTATAGTAACGTTGTTGGCTTGCCACTCTATGAAACCGTACAGTTATTACAGACAGTTAAGGCACTAAATTAACTGCTGCACAAAAATTTTTATAATGTTTTGAGTTTTATTATGTCTGACGAGTTGTTGATTAATGTCACACCGATGGAGTGTCGGGTGGCGTTAATTCAAAACGGCACGGTCAATGAATTATTCGTTGAGCGTACCGCCAAGCGTGGTTTGGTGGGTAATATTTATAAAGGCAAAGTCGTGCGCGTGCTGCCAGGTATGCAAGCCGCTTTTGTCGATATTGGCTTATCACGTACTGCTTTTTTGCATATCAATGACATGATTTGGCCGCGCAGCCAACCTACACCGAATGTCTTTGAATTATTGCAGCCTGGGCAAATTCTGACCGTTCAAGTGATGAAAGATATGCTTGGTACTAAAGGTGCACGACTAAGCACTGATCTTTCTATTCCTTCACGTTATTTGGTGTTAATGCCCTATGGTAGCCATATTGGCGTATCACAACGTATTGAATCGAGTGAAGAGCGTGAGCGTCTACGCGGGATCATTGAAACCATTCAGGCCGAGCATAAACTGCCAGGTTCACTGATTGTACGCACAGCAGCCGAAGGCGTCGATGAGGCCGCCTTAATGCAAGATATGTGTTACTTGGCCAAACTCTGGGAATACATTCAGCGTAAACAAAAAAGTATTGCTGTGCCTTCTTTGATTTTTGAAGAATTACCATTGCCACAACGCGTAATCCGTGATTTAGCGAATGATAACACCGCTAAAATTTATGTCGATTCACGTGAAATTCACGCCAAGTTAAAAGAATTTGTGGATGAGTTTGTGCCCAATATGCACAATCGCCTGATTCATTACCCAGGTGAGCGCCCACTGTTCGATTTATACAATGTCGAAGAAGATATTCAAAAAGCATTGCAAACCCGTGTGGCATTAAAGTCGGGTGGTTATTTGATGATTGATCAAACCGAAGCCATGACTACTATTGATGTAAATACGGGTTCTTATGTCGGTGGTCGCACTTTAGAAGACACTGTATTTAAAACCAATATGGAAGCCACACAGGTCATTGCTCGCCAATTACGTTTGCGTAATTTGGGCGGTATTATCATTATTGACTTCATCGATATGCAAGAAGTGCAGCATCGGGATGAAGTTTTGAGTCAGTTTGAGCGTATGCTTGAACGAGATCATGCCAAGACCAAAATTACCCAAGTGTCTGAGCTAGGCTTGGTCGAGATGACCCGTAAACGTACCCGTGAATCTTTAGAACATTTACTTTGTGAAGCCTGCCCAACTTGTCAGGGGCGGGGATATGTTAAAACAGCAGAGACAGTGTGTTACGAAATTTTTCGAGAAATTTTGAGATATGCACGTGCATTTGAATCACAACGTGGCTTTACTGTCGTTGCGCATCCATCAGTGATTGACCGTTTGTTAACTGCAGAAGCGCCAGCAGTGGCAGATTTAGAGCACTTTATTAGCCGTGTAATTAAATTTCAGGTGGAAAATTTATATACGCAAGAGCAATACGATATCATTCTGAGTTGAAATTGTAACAGGATATCGCTAAACAGTTGTTACATCTGAAATTTTACTTTTTTGAGCGAATTCTCAATACTAAGGATACAGCGTAGCCAAAGCCGAATATCTCCTTCGGTTTAGCAAATGAGGTATGTCATGGGTATGAGTGAAGTAGTAATTCAAAAGAGTTTTAAAGTGTTAGATCGTAAAGTGACACATAACGGTTATATTGTGGATGAGCAAGGTAAAGAAACTCAAATTACCACTGCAATGATTAGCGCAGTTTGTCAGCAATTATTAAAACAGTGTCGTACTATTCAAAAATAAGGGGCAGCAATTGCCCCTTAATTGTTTTGATGGATTGGCCTATCAATCCACGATTTTATTGACCCCTTCAGGTGCATCAATAATCTGTTCAAAACGCTGAATTTCATCTTCCAAGTGCTGCAATAAGTTTTGCATTTTGGGTAAGGCTTGACGACAAGCGGTTAAACCAACTTCCAATTTGTCTAAATAGCTAGTCATGGTAATGTTTAAAGCTTGCCCATCTAACACAATTGAAGCAGGATAAAGCGCATCTAGTTTTGCACCATTCCAATACAAAGGTTCACGCGGACCAGGTACATTAGAAATCACCAAGTTAAAGGCCTGACGCTTTGGCATAATACCTGACAAAATATTTAAACCTGCAGCGCCGTAAACAAAAGCACTATAGTTCATAATCTGATTAGGATTCATGCGCTTAAAACGCTGCTTAGAATTTTGCACACTGCGGCGCACAATTCTTAAACGCTCAAGCGGATCTTCTTTGTGTGTACCTAAGTTGGCTAAAATCATGGTGATTCGATTGGATACTTCAGAATCGTCATCACGAATAGAGGCAGGCACCATCGCAATGAGCGGTTTTTTAGGTAAGGCATATTGGCTGAGTAAATACTCACGTAATGCGCCTGAGCAAATTGCCAGCACCACATCATTAATGGTTACGCCTAAAGCTTTGGCAATACGGTGCAAACGTGCAAACTCAAAAGATTGAGCGGCAAAACGACGTGAGGCGCTCACACGTTGGTTTAAGATGGTGCTTGGTGCTTGGAAGCTGGAGACATAATCAGGGTTACGTCCCATATCTTTGGCAACAGTTTGTGATACTTCATAAACTGCGCGAGGGGTTGCTTCAAACTGACCTTTAAGTCCACCAAAAATTTTCTTTAAACGGCTGACTTTCGGTTCTTTTAGACGTTTAGCACGTGGGCCTTCTACACACCAAGGTGGTACAATTCTTTTTGCATTTTCGTCGTGCGAAAGGGATTTTTCCACCAAACGCATGCCAGCAATACCATCTACCATGGCATGATGAATTTTAAAGAACATCGCAAAACGATTATCTTCAATACCTTCAATAATATGGCAAGTCCAGAGTGGTTTGGCGCGATCAATCAACGAGCTGTGTTCTTGTGAAATATAAGTTAATAATTCACGAATACGGCCTGGCTTTGGCAAGGCGATATGACGGAAGTGATGATCGAGATCGAATTCTTCATCTTCATCCCAAAATAGACCATTGAGCTTATTGTTAAATGGTGCAATAGGCATTGACTTTGAATTGCGAATATCGGCAACCAAGTCTTGAATAAATGTGTCTGGCGCATGTTCCGGAATTTGGAATAGGAATAATCCACCCACATGCATGGGCTGTTGACGTTTTTCGAGTGACAGGAAAATAAAATCAATAGGGTGTAATGGTCGCATATTGTGGATTGCCTCACTGCAATTTCTACGCCTGTTCTTTGCTGAACGGGCTTTTTAGAGTTATATAAGATTTAATTTCAGTATATCTTTTTTATCAAACAAATATAGTGGTTTTTGCGCCATCATCCGTCAATAAAAATCACAGTAGGTGGGTGATTTTTATTGACCTTAATAGGGTAATAGGGTGGAGATTATTTGAGATTTCCTGCATGCAGACCACATTCTTTGTGCGTTGCTTCTTCCCACCACCAACGACCTTCGCGTTCATGTTGGTTTGGGAGCACAGGGCGGGTGCAAGGTTCACAGCCAATTGAAATAAAACCTTTTTCATGCAAACGATTGTATGGGATTTCCATCATGCGAATGTAGTTCCACACGTCACTGCTTGACCAGTTTGCCAGTGGATTGTATTTAATTAGTTGTTTATTTGGACCAGCAAAACCTGCATCGGCTTGTACCACTGGAATATCTTGGCGTGTACCCGGGCTTTGGTCTTTACGTTGTCCTGTAATCCAGCCATCTAAAGTTGCCAGTTTTTTTCGTAAAGGTTGAACTTTGCGAATTCCGCAACATTCCTGATGTCCATCTTCAAAAAAGCTAAACAAACCTTTTTCTTGTACTAATTGTTGGACTGCTTCGGTTTCAGGAAAGCAAATTTCGATCTCAATATTATAATATTTGCGTACAGTTTCTAAAAATTGATAGGTTTCAGGATGCAAACGTCCTGTATCTAAACTAAATACACGAAATGGCAAACCTAAATTAGACGCCATATCAATCAGTACCACATCCTCTGCACCAGAAAAAGAAATTGCAACTTCACCCTGCTGGTTCAAAGCAAGTTTTAAAATTTCGCTAGGCGATTTGTCAGCATATTCGGTTGCGAGTGCATCAACGATATCTATAGTTGGAATGGTGGTCATAATATGTTCCTAGCATTCGGCTTGGAGAAGCTAATCTTACTGAATTAAGCACTTATTTTAATAGAATTGTCAAAACTCTATTATCACTAAAAAATAAATGCTTATGAACTAAATAGATTTAAAAAAGAACAAGGCAAAAACCGAATCTTCGGCTATGATAGTGAAAATTTTTATTGGTATTTTGGGAGAACCCATGGAAATCGTATGTCTTGATCTTGAAGGTGTGTTAGTTCCAGAAATTTGGATTAACTTTGCTAAAAAAACTGGAATTAAAGAACTAGAAGCAACTACACGTGATATTCCAGACTACGATGTGTTGATGACTCAGCGTTTAAATATTCTAAAACAGCATGGCTTGGGCTTAAATGATATTCAAGCGGTGATTGCGGATATGGGGCCATTTCCTGGCGCGAAAGAGTTTGTAGAGTGGGTGAGCACACACTTCCAATTGATTATTCTTTCAGACACGTTCTACGAGTTTGCACATCCGTTGATGAAGCAGTTGGGTTGGCCAACCATTTTCTGTCATAAATTAGAAACAGATGAAAATGGCATGATTACCGCGTATAAATTGCGTCAACCAGACCAAAAACGTCAAGCTGTTAAAGCCTTACACGGTTTGAATTTCCGTGTGATTGCTGCAGGTGATTCATATAACGATACAACGATGTTGGGTGAAGCGGACAAAGGTTTTTTATTTGATGCACCTGAAAATGTGATTGCAGAATTCCCACAATTCCCTGCAATTCATGGTTATGCAGCATTAAAAGAAGCAATTCGTGGTGCTTCGGTACGTGATATTCCTGCTTAATCTGAAGCTGAATACAATAAAGGGCATCATTTGATGCCCTTTGTTTTTTTATGCGGTTTTAACTGTGTATTGATTTAGAAGCGGTAGCCAATACTTAATCCATATGCAACTGCATAATTATTTTCAAACTTGCCTGCTTCCGTATGTGCACCTGTGACGGCATCAGCATCACCTAACCAGAAGTATTTAAATCCTGCACCAATGAAATAATTTTCGGTAGGTGAGTAGCGAACACCTGTACCTACACTCCAGTAGCCCTCAGTTGGACCTAAGGTCGTAACAGGGTTGCCGGCACCAGAATCCCAGCCTACAGATACATTACCACCCCAATGATCATTGAACTTACGTCCTACACCAACAGTTGCAGAAATTTGGTCATCTTTATAGTCAATAAGGTTAAATCCATTAGGTTTGGTGGGTACATAACCAGCTTGGCCTAATATTTGAGTAAGCTTGCCAAATTTGTATGGTTGTACTTTAAAATTTGACCAGTCCACCCAGCGAAGGTTTACAAATGCAACGGTGTTCGCCATAATTCCCGTTTGGAAATCTAGATTGACAGATTGTGGTGTTGTTAGTTGTGTTTTACCTGTAGTAGAACTAATTTGCGTCATAGTTGCATCTAGTGTAGGGATTTGGGTAAATCCTATTGCACCAAAGTTTTCATAAGCAGTCATTTCATGCTCAATTTCAGATCGGTAAGTAACAGAAGCTTTAAGTGCGATTTCAGGGATTTGATACGCAACACCCGCTAACCAACCCACAGACTCATCTTCACCTGTTTTAAAATCATAACCATTAAAGGCTGAATATGCAGTACCGCGTAAAATAACAGTACCATCTACTGTCTGATATACAGCACCTGCATATAGATTCCAATTTTCATTAGGTTGATAACCCACTAACAGGTTTAAATTTTGGGTATCAACCACAACAGAAGTACTGCCTTGAAATGGTACAGGTCTACTTTCAACAAAATTATTGTTGCCAAAATATTCAGCATCGGCGCCAAAAGGCTGATCGTAAATTAAACCAATCGAAACTTTGTCAGTTGCTTGAACTTTTAATGCAGCGTGTGGGAAGTAATAATCACCTGCCATGTCATCTGCTTGGTGTTTATCTTTGTCTTGACCAGATACATTTGGATCTAAAATTGAAATACCTGCTTCTGCATAATTACCCGGTTGTAAAAATGCAGCAATAGACTGACCAGAACGGTCTAAACCAGCAGCAAGCGCAGGTGTAAGTGGGAGAGTGCTAAGTAAAATAGCTGAATAGATTTTATTGAGCTTCATGGTCGTTCCCTGATGCTTTATGTAACAAAAAGTGCAGGAAAGGTAACATATTAAAAAAAAGAGTAAATGCTCAACTTCGCAGAATAAATGAACTGAATAAGTTATAAATAGCAGTTGATTAGAGTAAAAGTACTATTTTAAAGTCTTAAGTAAATGAATTCTATTAAATAATTTTTTAGGGTAATGTTTGGGTAAATATGAGTTTAAGTGTTTTAAATTTGAACATTTAGTTAACACTCGTATAAAAAATGGGAGTTTTAGTTGAAAAAAAAGCCACCCTGAAGGGTGGCTCCTTTGAAAAGCAATAGATTAGAAGCGGTAACCAATTTTTAAACCGTATGCCCATGCATCATTGTCTTCAAATTCTGCAACTTGAGCATTTTGAGCATTGCCAGGAACAGAATATGAACCAGAATGTGCTGTAGCATCACCCAACATAAAGTATTTCACGCCACCTGCAATAAAGTAGTTTGGAGCAGGGCTAAATTGTAAACCTAAGCCTACGTTCCAGTAGCCTTCAGTAGGGCCAAATGTTGATACAGGGTTACCTGCACCTGTGTCGTAACCTACAGATACATTACCAGCCCATTGTTCACTGAATTTACGACCTACACCTACTGTTGCAGAAATTTGATCATCAGAATAGTCGAGTAAGTTAAAGCCTTTCGTGTAAGCACCACCAGTTAATGCTGTTGATGCAGCTTCTGCGCCTTTACCGAACGCGTATGGACGGATTGAAAAATCTTTCCAATTAACCCAGCGTACATTTGCGAATGCTACGGTATTAGCCATGATACCTGTTTGTAAATCTAAATTAATAGATTGAGGTGTGGTAATCTCAGTTTCGCCAAGACCATTGTTCATATTGATTACTGTACCTGGATTTGTTCCCAATGCAGCAATAGAGCTTTCGTCAACAGTTAACTCATGTTTAATTTCTGAGCGATATGTTACAGATGCTTTTAAAGCAATTTCTGGAATTTGGTATGCAAAACCTGCTAACCAACCAACTGCTGAGTCTTCACCAATATTTGCGTTGTAACCACCAAAATTATTTGTTCCACTGTAAGCGTAACCACGTAATTGGACATTACCTTTTACTGTTTGATAGACTCCACCACCATAGAAGTTCCAATTTTCAGTAGGTTGAAAACCTAGAATAACGCTAATATTTTGTGTATCTACTTCTGCTGATGTTGATTCATTTCCGTCATGGAATAAACCTGCGCCACGTAAAGCTGCTGAACCTGTGTCGCCAGTTGAATAAGTAACATCAGCGCCAAATGGTTGGTCGTAAATTAAACCAAAAGAAAATTGGTCAGTTAATTGGAGTTTTAAAGCTGCTGCTGGGAAATAATAATCATCAGCCATATCGCTTAAGTTTGTATTTTGTAGTCCCACTATTGATGCGGGAACTGATGGTGATGGCGTATAACCATTTTTAACTTTACCAGATACAGATGCATCCAATACAGAAATACCTGCTTCAAAGTAATTACCCGGTTGTAAGAACGCAGCCATAGATTGACCAGAACGATCCATTGCAGCAGCAAAAGCACCTGTCATTGGTACAGTTGCTAAAATCATTGCTGTGCTTAGTGCTTTTAATTTCATTATACATTTCCTTTGGGCTATAAAGTCTTTTATGACAGTTTTTGTTGATGCTTTAAGCTTTCATTTAGGATGATTTCGACTTGTGCAAACCGAGACCATTTGTTACTCCATGTGACAAAAATATCACAATTAAAATAAGAGTAAATGCTCTAGAAAAAACTAATCAGTAAAAAAAACACGCTGAATAGAGTATTTGTTCTAATTAGTGTGGGATTTTGGCTTGTTAGTGATTGAAACTAAAGAATAAAATATAAAAACCAATCTCTTGTTTAAATGTTTTTAATTGGTTAAAAAAAATACTTTTTATCAAAACTCATTTTGTTGCAAGGCATAACTTGCAACAAAATGGGGTGCATTAACGTGTGGTTTTTCCAAGCTTTGCCAAAAGAATGACAGGAATCAGCCCAACCAATACAATTAATAAAGCTGCTACTGCGCCATCTTCATAAGTGCCTCTAGACGCTTCTGCATATAGCTGGGTAGCGAGTGTTTCCATATTTAAAGGACGGAGCAACAAAGTGGCAGGTAGCTCTTTCATGCAATCTACAAAAATTAATAAAGCTGCAGAAATAATAGCAGGGCGTAATAATGGCAGGTGTACACGCCACAACAGTGCAAAGTTGTTTTGCCCTAAATTGCGTGCAGCATCATCAAAAACACCATGAATACGGTTATAGCCAGACTCAATGCCGCCCACCGAAATAGCTAAAAAACGCACAGCGTAAGCATAAATGAGGGTAAAACTAGTACCGAGAAATAATAAACCTGTGTGTATCCCTAACTTAAATTCTAAAAAGTCGGCAATGGCATGATCAATTTTGCCCAAAGCCAACATGAGACCAATCGCTAAAACGGTTCCTGGAATGGCATAGCCTAAACTGGCAATGCGGCTAAACCAGCTGTGTTTGCTAAAACGTGCCGCACTGACAATAAAGAAACCAATCAAAATAGTTACCACAGTTGCAAGACTGGCAAGGATTAGTGTGTTGATTGAGGCTTGTAATAGGAAATCTGAAAAGCCTGCATATTGAATGCGTTTATAAGATTCTACAAGTAAGTGACTGGTGGGAATTAAAAAGCCAATACAAACAGGAATTAAGCCCAAGCCTAGTAACACAAGCGCTTTAAGCCCTTTGACCGATTGTGCAGGCATTAAACGGCTGCGTTGAGCCGAGTTCATATAACGCTGTTTACGCCGACCTAAACGCTCTACCAAGACCAATAAGGTAATAATCATCAACATGAAAATGGCAATTTGTGCGGCGCTGGCTAAATCGGACTGATTGGTCCAGGTTGAATAAATCGACAAAGTTAAGGTTTTAATGCCTAAAAATTCTGTTGCACCAATATCATTAATGGTTTCCATTAAAACCAGACTAGTACCCACAGCAATCGCAGGACGTGCCAGTGGAATTGCAACACGTAAAAACACTTGATCGGGTTTTAATCCTAATGTACGTGCAACCTCAATTAAACTGGCTGATTGCATCAGAAACATTGCACGTGTGCTTAAATAAACATACGGATACAGCACAAAGCTAAGCAAGAAGATGCCGCCCCAAACGTTACGAATATTAGGAAACCAAAACTGTTGTAATTCTAAATTGAACCCATCCCGCAGGATACTTTGCACAGGCCCAATGGGGTGCAAAATGTCGATATAACTATATGCAATAATATAAGTTGGTACGGCTAAAGGCAGCAGTAAGGCCCAATCTAAAAATGCACGACCTCGGAATTGATACGCTGTTACAATCCATGCGCTGCCTGTACCAATCAGGATGGTGAGAATCCCTACGCCCAACAATAAAATCCCTGTTTCTGCCAACGTGTGTGGAATTACATAACGCAGCAAATGCCCCCAAATTTCGCTATCACCTTGTAATGCTGTCCAAATTAAAGCGAGCACAGGTAAACAGGCGAGTAGCGTCAATAACCCACTGAGCGAAAATAAAAAATTAAATTTATTTTTAAGCATTGCAATAGAGGTACTAAATAAGGGGGAGGGATCAGTTGAGCATCTTACAGTGCAAAGCGCTGCACTGTAAGACAAAAGCAGAAAATTTTAGCGGTTAAACTGGACTTTATCGACCAATAAGTTGGCGGCTTTGCGGTGACGTGCAATATCGCTTAAACGAATTGAATCAATATTCAGTTTGCCAAAACTAGCGATAATCGGGTCAATTTTCACTCCAGGTTTGACAGGGTATTCAAAGCCGTTTTGTGCGTAGATGGCTTGCGCATGATCTGAAGCTAAAAACTCGAGCAGTTGTACAGCTTCTTTACGGTTTGGTGCATGTTTAGAAACCACTGCACCCGATACGTTTACATGCGTTCCACCATTTTTAAAACGTGGTAACACGACATTAATCGCATTGCCCCAGCGCTTTTGTTCCGCATCACCTGTACGCATCGTGCCGACATAATAGGTGTTGGCAACGCCAATATCACAAATCTTACCTAAAATATCACGTGCTACATCACGGTCACCACCGCTAGCTGGGCGAGCTAAATTGGCTTTCACACCACGCAACCAAGTTTCGGCTTGTTTTTCACCATGATGAGCGATATAAGCCGCAATTAAAGCAGTGTTATATGGATGGTTGCCTGAGCGAATACAGATTTTATTTTTCCATTTTGGATTGGCTAAATCTTCATAAGTAATCGCATTAAGCGGTGTACGGTCTTTAGAGGCATAGACGGCACGTGCACGCATCGACAAGGCATACCAATGACCATTGGCAGCACGTAAATTGGCAGGAATTGCACTATTTAAGGTTTTAGAACTCACGCGCTGAGTTAGACCACTTTCAACCAAATCAACCAAATTCCCAAAATCTACAGTCAACATCACGTCAGCAGGCGAGCGACGGCCTTCTGCTTTCACACGTTCTAATAAACCATCTTTAATAAAAACCGTATTTACTTTTACCCCAGTTTTTTGGGTAAATTCAGTCAATAAAGTTTGAATGAGCACAGGTTCACGTGTGGTGTATAAATTGACTTCCGCTGCTTGTGCGACACTTGCACCAAATGCAAGTAAACCTGTAACAAGCAATGATAGTTTCGACAATGGTTTCATACAGTATTCCTAATTAAAAAATTTAAATTGAAAATCTAAACCTGAATCGCGGCCTGAGTAGAAGGTGGTGTGGTGGCTGATTGCTCATCAGAAGCCAAGTAATAACAGCTGTTTAAATCGACAGAAACATAGACCTGATCAGTAGGTTGAATATCTTGAAGGTGGTTCACTTGTGCTAAAAGCGTGAGATCATGATCGCGTAGTTTTAGATGCAGTTGTTGCGCATGCCCCATAAAACTGGATGACACAATGCTTGCTGGCAACGCATTTTCACTTGGTGTTTGGCTGATACGTAATTGATGCGGGCGGAAGCAGCAGACCAGTGAATCTTGAGCGGTGGTATGTTCTGGTAAATCTATCTTGCCAAATACAGTGTGAATTTCTTGCTGCTTGATGCGCGTTGGAATTTCATTCAACGAAGAAAAATAACGTGCAGCAAACAAGGTTTTCGGTTGTAAATAAAGTTGTTTCGGTGAACCAATTTGAATAATCTGCCCCTGATGCATCAAAATAATTTGATCGGCAATTTGCAGTGCTTCTTCTGGGTCATGTGTCACGATAACCGTAGTCGTTTCAGTTTGTTTGAGCAGTTGAATGGTGTTTTGACGAATTTGATCACGCAGGCGATGATCCAAATTTGAAAAAGGTTCATCCATTAACAAGACTTGTGGTTCTGGTGCTAAGGCACGTGCTAAGGCAACGCGTTGTTGTTCGCCGCCTGAAAGTGTATATGGATAGCTGTCTTGATGATGCAACATGGAAACATGCGCTAAAGCTTGTTTGGCAATAGTTTCCCGCTGCGCTTTGGGAAGTTTCTTTAAGCCAAAGATAACATTATCTAACACACTTAAATGCGGAAAAAGTGCGTAATCTTGAAAGACTAAACCAATATGGCGAGCTTCTGCAGGAATCTGCGCATGTTCACTCCACAAGGTATTCTGTTCTAGTTGAATTGTGCCGCTGCTAGGTGTTTCCAAACCTGCAATCAGACGCAGCATCGTGGTTTTGCCACAGCCTGAATGACCTAATAAACATACAATTTGTCCACTCATTGCCGACCATGTTGCTTGTTGCACTGCAAAACGCGAGCCAAACTTTTTACTGAGCTGTTGAATCGTCAAGACTTTGGCAGGTTGAGCAGCGTACGCATTCATAGTTCATTCACACGACAAATTTTGTGCTCAAATGATAACTAAGAATTCTTCTCATGTAGAGTCTTTTTATCATTTGGAATGTAAATGATGTAGCTTTTGCGACAGAAAAGTTGAAATATCAACTGAAAAGAATAGGTTGGAATTTAAATTATTTTACATGCAATGCTTTATTTAGGGGGCGAAAGAGGATGTTGCACTTAAAAGCAAAAAAGTTACTGCCGAAGCAATAACTTTTTAGTTTTTAGAAATATATGCTGTACAAATTAAGGTTTTTTCGCATTAAGCACTTTAAATAAAATGTACATCAAGACCACCCACACAGGAATCATAATGACTGATTCTTTAAAGCCTTGAGTCCACATAATATAAAGTACCACTGCAATAAACGCTAAAACCAAATAGTTGCTCAATGGTGACCATAGCGCAGGGAACTTGGTTGGAATCGCTAATTTTTTCAGTGTGCTAGTAAATTTGAGGTGAGTCAAACTGATCATCGCCCAGTTTAAAACCAATGCACCCACGACAATATACATGAGGTGGCTTAAAGCTTCTTCAGGAACAAAGTAGTTCAATAATACACAGCCGAAAATTAATACTGCAGAGAATAATACTGCTGGAATTGGCACACCTTGTTTATTCACTTTCAGGAAAATCTTTGGTGCGTTGCCTTGTTTGGCTAAACCAAACAGCATACGGCTGTTGGCATACATCCCACTGTTATATACAGAAAGTGCCGCAGTCAAAATCACGAAATTCAGTAAGTGTGCTGCCCATTCAATGCCCATTTGACTAAAGATCATCACGAATGGACTTTTATCTAACCCGCCTAAATCTAACTGATTCCAAGGCACTAAAGATAATAGAATGGTGAGTGAACCGATATAGAAAACCAGAATACGGAACACCACTTGGTTAATGGCTTTAGGAATGGTTTTTTCAGGATCTTGCGCTTCTGCGGCTGCCATACCAATTAACTCAATGCCGCCAAAGGCAAACATGAGGAATGCCAACATAAAGAACAGACCTTCAAAGCCATTCGGGAAGAAGCCACCATGCGTCCAAAGGTTGCTGAATGATGCGGTTGAATTGGCATCTGCAGAAAGTAAGAGATACAAACCAAAGACAATCATCGAAACCACAGCTGCGACTTTAATGATTGCTAGCCAGAACTCTGATTCACCGTAGAACTTTACATTGCCCAAGTTAATAATGGTAATTACAATGAAAAAAAACAGTGCAGAAGTCCAAGCAGGAATATGCGGCCACCAATAGTTAATATATTTGGCAACTGCGGTGAGTTCTGCCATTGCCACCAAAATATACAAAATCCAGTAATTCCAACCTGCTAAAAAGCCGGGGAATTTACCTGCATATTTATAGGCAAAGTGACTGAATGATCCTGCAACGGGCTCATGAACAATCATTTCCCCCAATTGGCGCATAATTAAAAATGCAATAAGACCACCAATGGCATAACCCAAAATAATAGAGGGGCCAGCAGATTGGATGACCTGCGCGGAACCTAAGAATAAGCCTGTACCAATTGCGCCACCCATGGCAATCAATTGAATATGGCGGTTCTTTAAGCCACGCTGAAGTTGTGAAGACTCGTTGTTCAAAGTATTCAGCCCGACAAAGGAAAAAGTGACAAGATTGTAATAGATCAAATTTCATTAGCCTAGTAGCTAGACAATAATGAAATAAATTTATGATAAATATTAAAATACTTTATCGTTTTTATTTGTATAAAAAATAAGTGAATCAATATATTAATTTTATTTTTACCATATAAATCAAGATGACTGGTTAGGTTGAAATTTACCAAATGTTGTTTTTTTATACTTAAGTCAAGACAGCGATACCTTTTGAATAAAAACCGTTATGATGCAAAAAGTCTTTTTTATATGGCTAAAACAATCAGAAAACAAGGGAATAAAATTCATGCGTTTTGCACCACAAGTTAAAATTCCAGCAACATATATGCGTGGCGGTACCAGTAAAGGCGTATTTTTTAAACTTGACGATTTACCTGAAGCAGCGCAGCAGCCAGGCAAAATTCGAGATCAAATTTTGTTGCGTGTAATTGGCAGTCCAGACCCCTACGCCAAGCAAATTGACGGAATGGGTGGTGCGAGCTCGAGTACCAGTAAAACCGTGATTTTAGGCAAAAGTACTCAACCCGATCACGATGTTGATTATTTGTTTGGACAAGTTTCGATTGATCAGCCATTTGTAGATTGGAGTGGTAACTGCGGTAACTTAACAGCTGCAGTCGGGGCGTTTGCAATCAGCAACAGCTTGGTCGATGCCAGTAAAATTCCAGAAAACGGTATTTGTACCGTACGCATTTGGCAAAAAAATATTGAAAAAACCATAATCGCGCATGTGCCAATGATGAATGGTCAGGTGCAAGAAACGGGTGATTTTGAGTTGGATGGCGTGACTTTTCCTGCCGCAGAAGTACAAATTGAATTTTTAGACCCTGCCGATGATGGTGAAGAAGGTGGGGCAATGTTCCCCACTGGAAATGTAGTGGATACTTTGCGTGTGCCAGATATTGGAACATTCCAAGCGACTTTTATTAACGCGGGTATTCCCACAATTTTCCTCAATGCAGAAGAAATTGGCTATACAGGCACAGAACTGCAAGATGCAATCAATGGTGATGCGCAAGCATTGGCTCGTTTTGAAACTATTCGCGCTTATGGGGCTAAACAAATGGGGTTGATTCAGGAAATTGCTGAAGCTGAAAAACGTCAACATACGCCAAAAATTGCCTTTGTTTCTGCCCCAAAAAGTTATGTATCTTCAAGTGGCAAACAGATTCAGGCTGAAGACACTGATTTGTTGGTCCGTGCATTGTCGATGGGCAAATTACACCATGCCATGATGGGCACTGCAGCAGTCGCGATTGGTACAGCCGCAGCTATTCCGGGAACATTGGTCAACTTGGCTGCAGGCGGGGGCGAGCGTGAAGCTGTACGTTTTGGACATCCATCAGGTACGCTTCGTGTGGGTGCGCAAGCCGTGCAGGAAAATGGACAGTGGCAAGTAAAAAAAGCGGTAATGAGCCGTAGTGCACGTGTCTTGATGGAAGGCTGGGTGCGTGTACCTGCGGAAACATTAGAATAAGTTTTGCTTTGAGCAAATAATAGCTAACTAAATACAGCCTCAATCTCGATAGGGGCTTTTTTATGGCTGGAATGGTATATCAGTTCAGTTAAGGCTTAAAAAACTTTGAATTATAGGTACAATGCAGCTACACAGGTAGCTTACTGCTTATCAGACATGAACCAACAACTCGAGGCGAATGTGTCATCACTTCACGATTTACAGGCGCATGCATTAACCGCAGCCCAACAACGTATTCAGCCAGACTTGCTTACCGCTTTAGAGGCTTTTGCATTGCCAGAACCGTTAAAATCTGCTGTGCATCATGCAGTCATGTTGGGTGGAAAACGTGTTCGTCCTGCCTTGTGTTATGCCACTGCAGCATTAAGACCGAATCAAAACCCTGCTGCGGTACGCCGTGCTGCGGTTGCGATTGAACTCATTCATTGCTACTCATTGGCTCATGATGATTTGCCATGTATGGATAATGACTTATTGCGTCGTGGGCAACCGACATGTCATGCAGCGTTTGGTGAAGATACAGCACTGTTGGCAGGTGATATATTACAGTCGATGGCATTTGAAATCTTAGGCAGTCGATTGTTTGATCAGTCTGCTGCGGTAGATCAAGGCATTGTGCTCAAACAGATGCAAATTTTAGCCACTGCTTCTTCAAAAATGGTGTGTGGTCAGGTTTTGGATTTGCAGTCTGAAGGTAAACAGGTGGATCAGGCGACTTTGGAAAATATCCACCGTAATAAAACAGGTGCGTTAATTTCTGCAGCCGTGATGATGGCAGCGGTGACAGTGTTTGATGGACGTGATAAAGCGATTCCGCAATTACGTGAATATGCGCAGGCGATTGGTTTAGCCTTTCAGGTACAAGACGATATTTTAGATATTATTTCTGATACAGAAGTATTGGGTAAAACTGCAGGGAAAGATCAAGAAGTTGAAAAATCGACTTATCCTGCACTTATGGGCTTAGAAAAAGCACAAGCTTATGCACAAGAATTACACGATCAAGCCTTTGCAGCACTAGCATATTTTAAAAACGACAACGTCTTAGAGTTACAGCAGATTTCAGAGTTTTTATTGTCACGTAAAAGCTAAATTATTTTAAATAAGGGGCTTATGGCTCCCGGTACTCAAAAGCGAGCAGATGCTCGCTTTTTTGTGCTTTATGAAAGTGTTAGCTGTTTTAAGCGACACACTTTAATGCAGTTTCTATACAGCTTTATTCTTGCAGCGTTGCATCAGGTGGCAAAATTGCTTTGCCTTGTTTTAAGCTGTCTAAAGCTTCACGATTAAAATCGACCAACAAAGAATTGTTTTGTGGATCAATCGCATAACGGCTAATTAATTTTTGATCGCCCTGTAAGGTTTCAATGCGGTATTCATCTGCAATATTCATAATGCCGTCTAAATTAATGGTGGCAGATGCTTTGTCTTGGCGAAATAATTCGTAAATATCACGCAGGTCAAAAATTGCATTTTGTGCATCAGGATGCTTTTCAAAATAATTTTGCAAATGACGAATAAATAATTGCGCAAACATAAAGTAATTTGGTTTGTGGGTATAGTCTAAGCTCATGTGTTTACTCCTTATTATTCAAATTTTAATGCATACTAGGAATAGCACACTCTGGGCGAAAAATTAAAGAAACTCAGGGCTTAAGTTGCAAAAAATACACAAACTTTTGTGTGGCTTAAACTAAGCTGAAACCTGAAGTTGCGATGATCTCTACATAAATTTAAAAATTTTGCAACGAAGCGCTCAATTGGTGGTATGGAAAAAATAATCACAACTGATTTATCTATTTATTAAAGCGATTAAGAGCCCGGCGGAGTAGTGGAATTCTAAAATATCAAGTATTTGAATAAAAAATCATCCGAAAGACTAAGACTTATGAACTAGCAAGTGAAATCATAAATCAGGTACAATTGGCGTGATTAATTTTGTGTTTGGTGTATTTGAAGGCCAATACATACATTCTTTGTTAATAAATAGGCCTGCCAGGAGTTATCCCCGCATGAGTGCCATTACTCCATACGAATGGGCAATTATTGCCTTCGTGATCGGCGTTACATTTTTATGCGTCTTTATGCTGACTGTTCCTTTACTCCTTGGGGGTAAATCATGGGGGCGTGCGAAGCAAGAGCAGTTTGAGTCGGGTGTTGTAGGTGCTGGTGGAGCACGTATCCGCTTATCTGCAAAGTTCTATTTGGTTGCAATTTTCTTCGTTGTTTTCGACTTAGAAGCACTTTATCTATACGCATGGGCAGCTTCTGTTCGTGAAGTAGGTTGGGTGGGCTTTGCAACGGCTGCTGTATTTATTTTAGTTTTACTCGTTGGCTTGATTTATGAATTATCAACTGGTGCGCTGAACTGGGCTCCATCTGATAAGCGTAAAGCAGCAGGGATTAAACCTAAAATTGGTTCGCCAAATATGGATCTTGCAGAAATCACACGCTTTAACTCAATTGAAGAATTGGTAACGGACCCTACCGGTCAAATTCCAGCTCAATCCTCTGGTCGTGTAAAAAAATCTGCGACTACCTCATCTGACAAGGAGTAACTCGGGATGAAATATACCTTAACCCGTGCGAATCCCGATGCTGATCAATATCCACTTCAAGAGCGTCAGATCGTAACCGATCCGCTTGAAGAAGAAGTGAATAAAAATGTGTTCATGACTCGTTTAGAGGACTTGGCACATACAGCAGTAAACTGGGGACGTAAGAACTCAGTTTGGCCGTTTAACTTTGGCACATCGTGCTGCTATGTTGAGTATGCAACCACCTTAACAGGTGTGCATGACTTGTCACGTTTTGGTGCAGAGGTTATTCGTGCTTCACCGCGTCAGGCAGACTTAATGATTGTTGCAGGTACGTGTTTCGTAAAAATGGCACCTGTAATTCAGCGTTTGTATGAGCAAATGCTTGAGCCTAAATGGGTTATCTCAATGGGCGCATGCGCAAACTCAGGTGGTATGTACGACATTTATTCAGTTGTACAAGGTGTGGATAAAATCATTCCTGTGGATGTGTACATTCCAGGTTGCCCACCACGTCCTGAAGCATTAATTCAAGCATTAATGTTATTACAAGACCAAATTCAATTAGAGCGTCGTCCGTTGTCTGCGGTGATTGGTGATGATCTTAAGCCAGTGTATAAGCTGAAGATGATGCCAGAACGTGACCGTAAGAATGCACAGCGTATTGCGGTGAAAAACTTACGCTCTATGGATGAAATTAAATAATTTAAACGTACAAATATTGATGCACCCGAAGGGTGTAGTTGTCGTTTAGGTTGACTGAATTTGTATTAAATAGGAAGCCAAGCCAATGGCTGAAACTGACATTGCTATGCCAGAATCGACAGCAGTTGATTCACGCCCAGCATTTGCAATTGTAGAAGAGCTTAAAACCAAATTTGGTGAGAACTTCTACGTGCAAACGACTTTTGAAGATTTTCCAACAGTCTGGGTTGAGCGCGCACGTGTACAAGAAGTTTTAATGTTCTTGCGTACAGTGTCACGTCCATACGTGATGTTGTTCGACTTGTCTGCGGTAGATGAGCGTTTACGTACTCACCGCGACGGTCTACCTGCGTCTGACTTTACAGTGTTCTATCACTTGTTATCGCTTGAGCGTAACACGGACATTCGTATTAAAGTTGCCTTGAATGAGAGTGATCTCAACATTCCTACAGCAACCAACATTTGGCCAAATGCCAACTGGTACGAACGTGAAGCTTACGATATGTTTGGTATCAACTTCGAAGGGCATCCAATGCTCCGTCGTATTTTGTTGCCAACATACTGGGAAGGCCACCCGTTACGTAAAGAGTATTCTGCACGTGCTACGGAATATACACCGTACATGCAAAACCAAGCTAAACAAGACTTCGAGCAGGAACACCTACGCTTTGTGCCTGAAGATTGGGGCTTAAAGCGCGGTAATAAAGACGAAGACTTCATGTTCCTGAACTTGGGTCCTAACCACCCATCTGCGCACGGTGCGTTCCGTGTAATTTTGCAGTTGGATGGTGAAGAAGTGAAAGACTGTGTGCCAGATATCGGCTATCACCACCGTGGTGTGGAAAAGATGGCTGAACGTCAAACTTGGCATTCATTCATTCCGTATACAGACCGTGTGGACTACCTAGGTGGTTGTGCCCAAAACATGCCGTATGTGATGGGTGTGGAGCAACTGGCAGGTATTACTGTGCCAGATCGTGCACAATGTATTCGTGTAATGATGTCGGAATTATTCCGTATCAATAACCACTTATTGTTCATTGGTACTGCAATTCAGGATGCGGGCGGTATGACCCCTGTATTCTATATGTTCGCAGACCGTCAAAAAATCTACGATGCGATTGAAGCCATTACTGGTTACCGTATGCACCCAGCATGGTTCCGTATTGGTGGTACCGCACACGACCTACCAAACAACTGGCAGCACCTGATTCGTGAAATCTTGGAGTGGATGCCAAAACGTATGAATGAATACTACACTGCGGCATTACGCAACTCAGTATTCATGGGTCGTACGCAAGGCGTTGCACAGTATGATGCGAAATCTGCTTTGGCTTGGGGTGTAACAGGTACTGGTCTACGTGCAACAGGTATCGACTTTGACGTGCGTAAATACCGTCCATACAGTGGTTATGAAAACTATGACTTTGACGTGCCAGTAGAGTACGAAGGCGATGCTTACGCACGTGTATTGGTTCACTTCCGTGAAATTGAAGAGTCATTGAAAATCATCAAACAATGTCTAGATAACATGCCTTCTGGTCCATATAAAGCGGATCATCCATTGGCTGTTCCACCACCAAAAGACAAGACATTACAAGATATTGAAACCTTGATTACGCACTTCTTAAGCGTGTCTTGGGGTCCTGTAATGCCTGCTGGTGAAGCATCTGTAATGGCAGAAGTGGTGAAAGGTGCATCTAACTATTACTTGACTTCAGATAAGTCGACGATGAGTTACCGTACCCGTATTCGTACACCAACTTTCACGCATTTACAGCAAATGCCTTCTGTGATTAACGGCAGTCTGGTATCTGACTTAATCATTTATTTAGCGACCATTGACGTCGTAATGGCAGACGTGGATCGCTAAGGGGTAAACGCATTATGATGATTTTGACTGATAAAAAGCCACGTGTGAATGTTGAAGGGATTTTGACTGCGGAAGAAATCCATGAAATTGAACATCACATTGGTCATTATCCGTACCCACGTGCAGCATCTTTAGATGCCCTGAAGTGTGTACAGCGCCGTAATGGCTGGGTAGATGATGCGCAGCTCAATGCGATTGCACAGCTTCTCACCATCAGCGTTGCTGATTTAGAAGGTGTCGCAACATTCTATAACCGTATTTATCGCCAGCCTGTAGGTCGTCACGTGATTTTATTGTGTGACTCGATTGCATGCTTTTTGATGGGTGCAGAAACACTGGCAGAAGCATTCCAGCGTGAATTAGGCATTCAGTTTGGTCAAACGACTGCAGATGGTCGTTTCACCTTATTGCCAATTTGCTGTTTAGGTAATTGCGATAAGGGGCCAACCTTGATGATTGATGAAGATACTCACGGTTTAGTTGAGGTGACATCGGTGCAACAGTTATTGGAGAAGTATGTATGAATACCGAACCAAGACCAATTTATGGTGACGGTAACCCAGAAACACATCCATTAACTTGGCGTTTAAGCAAGCAAGAGCACGTGCGTAATGCAGATGATTACGAAGCGCTAGAAGGCTATGCAGGCTTTAAGAAAGCGATTTCTATGCCGCCTAAAGATGTGCTTGAAGTCATTAAAGCTGCGACTGTTAAAGGTCGTGGTGGTGCAGGCTTCCCAGCAGGGATCAAATGGTCACTGATGGCGCCAAACGACAATTCAGGTCCACGTTACCTGATTTGTAATGCCGATGAGATGGAGCCGGGTACTTTTAAAGACCGTTTGTTGATGGAAAAACTTCCCCACCAACTGATTGAAGGTATGCTGATTGCTGCGTACACGCTTGAAGCAACACACGGGTATATCTTTATTCGTGGTGAATACATCGAAGCCGCACAGTACTTAAATGAAGCGATTGAGCAAATTCGTGCCAAAGGTTATTTGGGCGAAAACATTTTAGGTACTAACTGGGGCTTTGAGCTATACGTGCACACAGGCGCAGGTCGTTATATCTGTGGTGAAGAAACCGCATTGATTAACTCGCTTGAAGGTCGTCGTGCAAACCCACGTACTAAGCCACCATTCCCGCAAGTTGCAGGGGCATGGGGTCGTCCAACAATTGTCAACAACGTAGAAACCTATAACAACTTACCTGCAATCATGTTGCGTGGTGCAGAGTGGTATATCGGTTTATCTGCAGGCAAATCGAAAGACCCAGGCACAAAAATTTACGGTGCTTCTGGTAAGGTAAAATTCCCAGGTCTATGGGAGCTTCCATTTGGTACGACTGCTCGTGAAGTAATTGAAGACTATGCGGGTGGTATGCGTGATGGCTTGAAGCTAAAAGCATGGTTACCAGGTGGTGCATCTACCGACTTCTTGGCAGCAGAACACATTGACTTGCCAATGGATGCAGAAAGCATCATGAAGGCAGGTTCACGTTTAGGTACGTGTTTGCTTATGGTGGTCGATGAAACCCAATGTATGGTTTCTGCAACCCGTAACTTAGAAGAATTCTTTGCGCGCGAATCATGTGGTTTCTGTACCCCATGTCGTGATGGCTTACCATGGGCTGTAAAAGCACTCAAAGCAATTGAAAATGGCGAAGGGAAAGAAGAAGACATTCAACATCTTCAGGAACTCACCAAAAAATTGTGGATTGGTAAGACCTTCTGTGCTCACGCACCAGGTGCGATGGAGCCATTAATGGGCGCACTCAAATATTTCCGTAGCGAGTTTGAAGCAAAAGTGGCAAATAGCCGTCCTGCTGCTCAAGCAAGCAACGTAGAACAAGCTTAAGGAATTCGACTATGGCTACAATTCATGTCGATGGAAAATCGTACGAAGTCAATGGCTCGGAAAACTTGCTGCAAGCATGTTTGAGCCTTGGGATCGACATTCCGTACTTTTGTTGGCATCCATCCTTAGGTTCTGTCGGTTCTTGCCGTCAATGTGCCGTGACCCAATATGCGAACCCTGAAGATACTCGTGGTCGCTTGGTGATGTCATGTATGACACCTGCTGCTGACAATACCTATATCTCAATTGAAGACAAGGAAGCGACTGAGTTCCGTGCTTCAATTGTAGAGTTCTTGATGACTAACCACCCACACGACTGCCCAGTCTGTGAAGAAGGTGGTCACTGTCATTTACAAGATATGACTGTAATGACACAGCATGACCGTCGTCGTTACCGCTTTACCAAACGTACTCACTATAACCAAGAGCTAGGTTCGTTCATTGCACATGAAATGAACCGTTGTATCGCATGTTATCGCTGTGTGCGTTATTACAAAGACTATGCAGGCGGTACTGACTTTGGTGTCTATGCCAACGCATCGCGTGTTTACTTTGGTCGTCCTGAATCGGGTACTTTAGAATCTGAATTCTCTGGTAACTTGACTGAAGTATGTCCAACTGGTGTATTCACCGACAAAACTCACTCTGCGCGTTATAACCGTAAGTGGGACATGCAGTATGCACCTAGCGTATGCCAAGGCTGTTCTTCAGGCTGTAACATCTCTCCAGGTGAGCGTTATGGCGAATTACGTCGTGTAGAAAACCGCTTTAACGGTGAAGTAAACCAATACTTCCTGTGCGATAAAGGCCGTTTCGGTACAGGTTATGTGAACCGTGAAGATCGTCCACGTCAGCCACAGTTCCGTAACGGTGCGAGCGTAGAAACCGTTTCTGTAGATACTGCGCTTGATACGATTATTGCTAAAGTTCAAGGCAAAAAAGTTTTGGGTATTGGTTCGCCACGTGCATCGCTTGAATCAAACTTTGCTTTGCGTGAGTTAGTGGGTCAAGACAACTACTCAACAGGCTTATCGCAAAAAGAGCAAAACTTGGTAGAGCTTGCAGCTTCAATCATGCAAACCGAAGGTATTTACAACCCAGGTATGCGTGAAATTGAAGATTACGATGCTGTGTTAATTTTGGGTGAAGATTTAACCCAAACTGCACCACGTATGGCCTTATCTGTCCGTCAAGCGGCGAAAAACAAAGCCAAAGAAATGGCTGCAGAGCGTCGTACCCCAGACTGGCTGGCTGAACCTGTGCAACGTATCGCACAAGATGCAAAATCACCAATTTACATTTTGGCTGCAACGCAAACGCGTTTAGCCGATGTAGCAACCGGTGAAGTGGTTGCATCTCCAAACGACATCGCACGTTTAGGTTTTGCGATTGCAGCTGCAGTAGCAGGCGATGTAATCACTGGTTTAGATGACGATGCCAAAGCATTTGCACAAACTATTGCCGACACGTTAAAAGCTGCGAAAAAGCCATTGGTGATTTCAGGTACAAGCTTACAAGAAGCTGCCATTATGGAAGCGGCTGCACAAGTGGCACAAAACTTGGGTGAGAACGCAGGTTTAACCCTAACTGTGCCAGAAGTGAACTCAATGGGCTTGGCAATTTTAGGTGGTCAAAGCTTAGAGCAAGCATTTGCACAAGATTATGATGCTGTGATTGTGGTTGAAAATGACTTATACCGTCGTTTACCTGCGGCACAAGTTGATGCCGCTTTGGCAAAAGCACAAGATGTAATCGTGCTTGATCATGCTGAAACAGCAACAGTGCAAAAAGCCAACATCGTACTTTCTGCAGCAAGCTTTGCTGAGGGGGATGGTACTGTAGTGAGCCAAGAAGGTCGAGCTCAACGCTTCTTCCAAGTGTATGACCCAAGCTACTACAAACCTGAACTAGCAATCAAAGAATCTTGGCGCTGGTTACACGCACTTGAAACAGGCTTAAAAGGTAAAGCCATTGCTTGGACTGTTTTAGATGACGTGATTGAATCTGTTGCGAAAAATATTCCAGCACTTGAAGCAATTCAGGATGTTGCACCAGATGCAGGTTTCCGTGTACATGGCTTGAAAGTTGCGCGTGAACCACGTCGTTACTCAGGTCGTACTGCAATGCGTGCGCCGTTATCTATTCACGAGCCAAAACAACCGACCGATGTCGATTCTGCATTAACTTTCTCTATGGAAGGTTATGTTGGTAACCAAACACCATCGGCACTTGTACCATTTGCATGGTCTGCAGGTTGGAACTCACCACAAGCTTGGAACAAATTCCAAGACAATGTGGGCGGTCACTTAAAAGGTGGTGATTCAGGCATTCGTTTATTCGATCGCTTAGCAAAACGTCCTGCACGTAGCTATGTGGCACCAGCACCTGTGCTAGCTAATCCTGAAAGCTTCCGTTTAATTCCAATGCATCACATTTTTGCATCGGGTGAATTTACGGTGAAAACACCTGTAATGGAAACGCGTATTCCTGAAGCTGTATTTGCTGTAGGCACGCAAGATGCGCAGCGTTTGAATGTACAAGATGGTCAAACAATTACCGTACAAGCAGGTGAAACGTCTATCGAACTGCCAGTACAAGTGATTGAATATTTACCTACAGGTTATATTGGCTACCCAATTGGTCTTGCACCAACGGTATCTCTTGCAGAGCCTGTTTCAGTCGCGGTAGGAGTGTAATTCATGCAACAAGAATTAATCCGTCAGACGCCGCTGTGGGCTGAGAACTGGCCAATTGCCTATTCAGTCATTCAAGCGATTGTCATCTTACTGGTTGTAGTATTGATTGCTGCGCTCATGTCTTTTATTGAGCGTCGTTTACTGGGCTTATGGCAAGACCGTTATGGTCCGAACCGTGTAGGTCCAGGTGGTATGTTCCAGATTGTAGCCGACATGCTTAAAATCATGTTCAAAGAAGACTGGACACCTAAATTTGCCGACAAACTAACCTTCCGTATGGCACCAGCAGTTGCAATGGCAACTGCGGTACTGTCGTTCATGGTTATTCCTGTATCACCTTATTTAGGTGTTGCAGACATGAGCATTGGCCTGTTGTTCTTTATGGCAATGGCTGGTATTGCAGTCTATGCGGTGTTATTTGGTGGTTGGTCATCAAACAACAAATACGCATTGCTTGGTGGTCTACGTTCAGCCGCGCAAACCATTTCGTATGAAGTGTTCTTGGGTATTTCACTTATGGGTGTGGTTGCAATTGCAGGCTCATTCAACATGCGTGAAATTGTTGAAGCGCAACGTGATGTTTGGTTTGTGATTCCACAATTCTTAGGTTTCTTGATTTTCGTGGTTGCAGGTGTTGCGGTAACTCACCGTCACCCATTTGACCAACCAGAAGCAGAACAAGAATTGGCTGAAGGTTATCACGTAGAATATGGCGGTATGAAGTGGGGGATGTTCTTCGTTGCAGAATATGTCAACGTGGTACTGATCTCTGCGCTTATCGTGACTTTATTCTTCGGTGGATGGCTTGCGCCGTTTAACCTTGAAATTCCATTCATTCCAGCAGCTTTCTGGTTCATTATCAAAACAGCATTCTTTGTAATGATGTTTGTTTTGGCACGTGGTTCTTTAATGCGTCCACGTTATGACCAAGTGATGAACTTTGGTTGGAAAATTTGCTTGCCATTGGCGCTTGTTAACCTTTTGGTAACTGGTGCTGTGATTCTTATGAATCATTCGGCCTAAGACAGCAGGGAGAACAATATGTTTAAGTTTCTAGCTGGGTTTGGGTCAATTGTACGTTCACTGTGGATGGTTTTCTCACACGTGACACGTAAACGTGACACCATTTTGTATCCGGAAGTACCAGCCGAAGAAATTGTACCTCCACGCTTCCGTGGTCGTATTGTGTTAACACGCGATCCAGATGGCGAAGAGCGTTGTGTTGCATGTAACCTCTGTGCAGTTGCTTGTCCAGTAGGTTGTATTTCGCTGCAAAAAGCAGAACAGGAAGATGGTCGTTGGTATCCAGAGTTTTTCCGTATCAACTTCTCACGCTGCATTTTCTGCGGTATGTGCGAAGAAGCATGTCCAACGACTGCAATTCAATTAACACCTGACTTTGAGTTAGGTGAATATGTGCGTCAAGACTTGGTGTATGAGAAAGAACATCTACTCATTTCAGGTCCTGGTAAATATCCTGACTACAACTTCTACCGTGTAACGGGTATGGCTGTTACAGGTAAAGACAAAGGTCAAGCGCAACGTGAAAGCGCACCTATTGATGTACGGAGTCTATTACCATGATGTGGCCGTTTTATTTGATGGCACTCGTGGCCATTGTTTCTACGGTTCGTGTAGTAACTAACGCGAACCCAGTACATGCTTTATTAAGCCTGATCGTGTCATTACTTGCTGTTGCAGGTATATTCATGATCGTAGGTGCACCATTTGCTGGCGCCTTGGAAATCATTGTTTATGCGGGTGCGATCATGGTCTTGTTCGTATTCGTGGTGATGATGCTCAACCTCGGCCAGCAAACTGTTGAGCAAGAGCGTAAATGGTTGACGTCATCAACTTGGGCATACCCAGCTTTGATGAGCTTCCTGATTGGCTTGGTTTTAGTGTGGTCATTAAGCTCAGACTACACTGCACCAAGCGCGCTTATGGGCACCGAAATGGTGGGTCCAAAAGCAGTAGGTCAAGCACTCTTTACTCAGTACTTATTGTTAGTTGAAGTTGCCGCAATGTTATTACTTGGAGCCTTGGTTGCAGGCTTCCACATCGGTAAACGTGAACCAAGTGCAGAAGAGGAAAAAGAATAATGGGCAACATCCCTTTAGAACATGGTTTGATTGTCGCGACCATTCTTTTTGCACTCGGTTTTTACGGTGTGATGGTGCGACGCAACCTACTATTTATTTTAATGGGCCTTGAAATCATGATGAACGCTGCTGCATTGGCGTTTGTCTTGGCTGGTAGTGCATGGGTACAACCAGATGGTCAGATCATGTTTATCCTGATCTTGACACTTGCTGCGGCAGAGGCGTGTATCGGTCTTGCGATCGTCCTTCAGTTCTATCATCGCTTCCATCATTTGGATGTGGATGCTGCTAGTGAGATGCGCGGATGAGTTATTTATATCTAACAGTATTGTTTCCGCTCATTGGTTTTATCCTTTTAGCGGCAGGGCGTAACAACTTACCTGAAAAAGTTGCTGCGATTATTGGCGTAGGCTCAGTAGGTCTGTCTGCATTATTTGCGTTAATTGCAGGCATGGACTTTGTTAATAACGGTTCGGTTGCAACGACTCAACATTTATGGACTTGGTTCAATGTGGGTGGTTTTGCACCTGCGTTTAGCTTACACCTAGATGGTTTATCTTTGCTCATGCTGGGCATGATTACGGGTGTGGGTTTCTTAATTCACATCTTTGCCTCATGGTACATGCGTGGTGAAGAAGACTTTGCACGTTTCTTCTCTTACTTCAACCTGTTCGTTGCGAGCATGTTGCTGTTGGTTTTAGGCGATAACTTAGCGTTATTGTTCTTAGGTTGGGAAGGTGTAGGTCTGTGCTCTTACTTGCTGATTGGTTATTACTACCAAAACCCTGCAAATGGTTTTGCGGCAATCAAAGCATTTACCGTAACACGTGTGGGTGACGTTTTCTTACTGATTGCATTGTTCTTGCTGTATCAACAATTCGGCACCTTGAATACGCAATACATCGTAGAAAATGCAGCCAATGTAATGACTCAAAGCTCATCCATCACCATTTGGACAGCGTTAATGTTGTTCTTAGGTGCTGCGGGTAAATCTGCACAAATTCCATTGCAAACTTGGTTAGCTGACGCGATGGCAGGTCCAACACCTGTATCTGCATTGATCCACGCTGCAACCATGGTAACTGCAGGTGTTTACTTATGCTGTCGTATGTTCAGCGTATTTGAACTAGCACCAGAAGTGATGTTGTTCATTTCTATTACAGGTGCGGTGACCTTACTAGTTGCTGGTTTTGCTGCATTGGTTCAAACCGACATCAAACGTATTTTGGCTTACTCAACTATGAGTCAGCTCGGTTATATGTTTATGGCGGTAGGTGCTGAAGCGTATCAGGCTGGTCTATTCCACATGCTAACTCACGCATTCTTCAAGGCATTATTATTCTTGTCTTCTGGTGCGGTGATTTTGGCTTACCATCACGAACAAAACATTTTCAAAATGGGCGGCTTGTTCTACAAGAACAAATTCCTATTTGCATGTTTCGCAATTGGTGGCGGTGCATTGGCAGCGATTCCATTCTTGACCATTGGTTTCTTCTCAAAAGACGCTATTTTGGCAGCAGTTTGGACGCAAAGTCATATTGCAGGTATTCCGTTATATAACACCTTATATTGGGTGGGTGTAGCTGGTGCATTCTTAACTTCAATTTATACATTCCGTTTAATTTGGGTTGTATTCTTTGGTAAAGAAAACACGCCATATCACGAAATCAAAGGCGCAACTTACTGGTTCCCATTGGCAGTGCTTGCAGTACTTTCAACTGGTTTAGCGATTGTATTAAAAGCGCCAGTGATGAGCATTCTTGATGCTGCAAAAATCCCAGCATTTGTGATTCCTGAAGCATTAAAAGCAGGCGCACATGGTGCAGAGTATGTTGCAATTGGTGTGGCTTTGGCTGGTTTAGCCGTAGGCGTGGTGTTATTTGCCTTCGCTTATAATGCTGTAAAAGGATTTGCGCAAACTTCATTGGGTGCGGGCCTTGCCAACATTTGCCGTAATGCACTTGGTTTCGATGCGTTGTATGACATCGTATTTGTAAAACCATTCTTGCTGATTGCCAAACTATTAGGTCGTGATCCAGTTAATGGCATGTGGTTAGTACTGCCTGCACTGGTGAAAGGTGGTCATAGCTTCACAAGTTCACGTCAAACAGGTTCATTACGTGAGTACGCATCGAGTATGGCACTTGGTGTTGTGGTCTTACTAATGATCTTGATCGTGATTCAGGTCGTGGGGAAATAAGATGGACGCTCCAAACAATTTAATTCTACCCGCGCTGATCCTTGTTCCGTTCATTGCAGGTTTTATTTGCTGGTTGGTCGATAAACTCGACGATAAATTACCGCGTTACATTGCTTTAGTGGGTATGCTCGTAACTTTGGGCTTAACTATCGCATTGTGGCAAGGTGCCAGCTATAACTACGAATTAGGCGCTCAAGTTCCAACTTGGTCGGCTGAATTTATGTTGCCTTGGATTCAAACCCTAGGCATCAACATTCACTTAGCGGTGGATGGCTTATCTTTACTTATGGTCGGCTTAACTGCATTACTGGGTGTTTTGGCAGTAGGCTGTTCATTTGGTGAGATTCAAAAGAACGTTGGTTTCTTCCACCTTAACCTTTTATGGTCTTTGGGTGGTGTAATTGGTGTATTCCTTGCAATTGACTTGTTCCTATTCTTCTTCTTCTGGGAGATGATGCTTGTACCAATCTACTTCCTGATTGCGTTATGGGGTCATAAAGGTTCAAATGGTCGTTCACGTGTTTATGCTGCAACCAAATTCTTTATCTACACGCAAGTTGCTGGTTTAATCATGTTGGTGGGTATCTTAGGTCTAGTGATCTACGGATACATGATGTCAGGTACGATTTCGTTCAACTACAACTATTTATTAGCTGTAGCGAATACACTTGACGCACAATTACCAGCAGTCGCTTATGCCTTCATGATCTGTTTATTCATCGGTTTTGCGGTAAAACTTCCTGTTTTCCCATTACACGGTTGGTTACCAGATGCGCACGCACAAGCGCCTACAGCGGGTTCTGTCGACCTTGCAGGTATTTTGATTAAAACTGCAGCGTACGGTTTACTACGTTTCGTAATTCCATTCTTCCCAGCGGCATCTGCTCAATTTGCAGACATTGCCATTATTTTGGGTTTAATTGGTGTGTTCTACGGTGCGTGGTGTGCTTTCCAGCAAACCGACATGAAGCGTTTACTAGCTTATACCTCTATTTCGCACATGGGCTTCGTATTACTTGCAATTTATGCAGGTAATATCCTGACTTACCAAGGCTTAATGATCATGATGTTGGCACATGGCTTGTCATCTGCAGCTCTGTTCATTATGTGTGGTCAAATTTATGAGCGCGTACACACACGTGACATGCGTTTAATGGGCGGTATTCGTGGTCAATTCCAATACCTTTCATTCTTCCTGATGTTCTTTGTGGCAGCGTTAGTTGGTATTCCTGGTTTAGGTAACTTTATTGGTGAATTCCTGATTTTAATGGGTTCATTTGAACAGTTCCCAGCCTTCACAATTATTGCGGCAATCAGTTTAGTTTTTGCAGGTGTTTACGGTTTAATCCTGATTCACAAAGCCTTATTTGGTGTACCAAATGAAGAGCAAAAACAACACTATGCAAATCCGTTAAAAGATTTAAATGCACGTGAAGTTGTGATTCTTTCAATTTGTGCGCTGGGTCTAGTATGGCTTGGTCTGTATCCACAAACCTTCCTTGATATTTCAAATTCAAGTATGGCGTGGTTAGCGAATAGCTACATCCCAGTTCAAGAAGTAGTTGAAGTTACACAAGAAGTAACAGCTCAACTCGAAAATGTGGAGATCCAATAAGCCATGAACTTCACAATGTCATTTTCTGAGCTTATGCCTTTAGCTCCTGTGATGATCGTGGCTTTAACTGCGATTATCGTGATGATCCTTACTGCAATTAAGCGTAACCATAACTTAATTGCTACAGCATCAGTGGTGGGCTTGAACCTCGCTGCTGCTTACCTTTTACTCATGATGTTTGGCGGGAATTTTGCTCCTGCCAGCGTGATGGGCATGTTTATGATTGATCCGTTCACCTTGTTATATCAACTGGTGATTCTGATCGCTGCATTAGCATGTTCTACTTTGTCACATGCGTATATTGAAACGTATAAAGACAACCGCGAAGAACTCTACATCTTAATGTTGTGTTCAGTGGCGGGCGCTATGTTGATGGTGTCAAGTTCGCACTATGCATCGTTCTTCATTAGCCTTGAATTAATGTCAATTCCTTTGTATGGCTTATTGGCATATACCCACCAGCGTTCTAAATCTTTAGAAGCGGGCGTGAAATACTTGGTATTGTCTGCAACTGCTTCAGCAATGTTGCTTATGGGTATGGCGTACATTTATGCATACACAGGTTCATTGTCGTTCTATGACTCTGTGCAAGCATTGATGCAAAATATCCAACAGCCATTGGTGATTTTAGGTTTAGGCTTAATTATCTTTGCGGTGGCATTTAAACTATCTTTGGCACCATTCCACAAATGGACACCAGACGTTTATGACGGTGCACCTGCACCAATCGCAACTTTCCTTGCGACTGTAGCGAAAGTAGCAACCATTGGTTTGTTTGTGCGTTACATGTTGGGTTCAGGTGCAATCCTGATCGACTCGATTGTAACCATCATGAGCATTATTGCCGTGCTTTCAATTTTGGTGGGTAACTTCCTTGCTGTACGTCAAGTGAACTTGAAACGTATTTTAGCTTACTCATCAATTGCACACTTTGGTTATTTGTTGATTGGTTTAATCAGCATGACTTATGCAAGCTTGGGCAATGTCAGCGTTTATGTGATCACCTATGTCTTGACGACTATTGGTGCGTTTGGTGCAGTGGCATTAATGTCTAGCCCATACAACAACGTAGCAGAAGCAGAAAGCTTGGCTGACTACCGTGGTTTGTTCTGGCGTCGTCCAGTATTGACTGCTGTACTAACCGTGATGATGCTTTCTCTAGCTGGTATTCCACTCACTGCAGGCTTCATTGGTAAGTTCTTGGTGGTGATGGCTGCGGTAACGACTCAGCACTGGTTCTTAGCTGTGATGATCATCGTGGGTTCAGGTATTGGTTTGTACTATTATTTGCGCGTTATGGTGGTGATGTATATGACACCACCAGACGAACCAAAAATGGACGCTGTCGATCATTGGGGTCAAAAAGTGGGCGGTATTATGGTATTGGCTGCAGCTTTAGCGGTATTGGTGATTGGTGTTTATCCAGACCCAATTATCAAAATTGCACTTGAAGCTGAAATTTTGTCACCAATCCATTTCATGCTGTCACAGCAATAATTTGAAAGAAGTTTAACTTTCAGTCAAAAAGCCTTCATAAATTGAGGGCTTTTTGGTTTATATACACAATAAAAACAGCATATAATAAAATGATATTTGCTTTTATTCCTTTTAGGTGTTCTCCCGTGGCTATTCATGAAATCCGACATCCGCTTATTCGTCATAAATTAGGGTTATTACGTCGTGCTGACATCAGCACCAAAAACTTCCGTGAATTGGCACAAGAAGTTACCATGTTGCTGACTTATGAGGCGACCAAAGATTTGCCAATGGTCGAGCATGAAATTTCGGGTTGGAATGGTGCGGTTACTGTAGATCGTATTGCAGGTAAAAAAATTACGGTTGTGCCAATTTTACGTGCAGGTATTGGTATGTTGGATGGTTTCTTGAACCTAATTCCAAGTGCTAAAGTGTCTGTACTTGGCTTGGAACGTGATGAGGAAACTTTAGAAGCGCGTACGTATTACAAAAATTAGTGCCAGATGTACAAAACCGTATTGCGATGATTATTGACCCTATGCTTGCCACAGGTTCATCTTTAGTGGCAGCGATTGATTTGCTCAAAGCCAGTGGTTGTAAAGACATCCGTGTGATGGTTTTGGTTGCAGCGCCAGAAGGCATTCAACGTGTAGAAGCCGCACATCCAGATGTGGTGATCTTTACTGCATCGGTAGATGAAGGTTTAAACCAAGACGGTTATATTGTGCCTGGCTTGGGTGATGCAGGCGATAAAATCTTTGGTTCAGTGCAAAAAGATTAAGCCGAATATTGGTGAAAAAGAGGCATTAACTGCCTCTTTTTTATATACTCATATAAAGTGCAGCTCGAAAAGGTTAAGCCATGAAATCTGAACAATATCAAGGGAAAATCAAACAATACAATGCCGAAAAAGGCTATGGATTTATTGCCGCACCTGAAGGTGAAGTGTTTTTCCATATTTCGGATTTTCCTGCGGCTGTAGGCGAGCCAAAGCGCAATGATCGGGTTAAATTTAATGTGGTTCAAAATGGTGATCGCTATAAAGCCATTAATATTGAACCTATAGAAGATAAATCCAAGAAAGCGAAAAAAGCCAAAGCAGTTGCCGCAAATACGTCGATTACGTCTGCATTGTTATCCAACTTAAAGCGTTAATTTAAATGTTTTCATGAACAGAAAAGGGGCATTTCCGCCTCTTTTTTTGTAGAATAATCAAAAATTAACGTGAAAAGAGTAAGTTATGTTTATAGAAGGGAAAATAAAAACTTATAACGAAGAACGAGGCTTTGGTTTTATTCAAATAGAAGGAGAGCCTAAAGATTTGTTTTTTCATATTAAAGATTTTCCCAATAAAAATATTCCACTAAAGGTTGGAGAAAATCTAAAATTTCGTAAAGTAGAAGAAAATGGCAAGTTCAAAGCAGATAATATCGTCCGTCTAGATATTAAAGTTGCAGTCGAAAGGCATACGCCTCAATCAAGGGCAATTCATACCACAAAGCAGAATCATAAAAGACAGCAGAAGTCTGAAAATAACTCATCCAATTTTGTGACTTTTATGGGTATATTGATTATATTCGGCTTGTCTTATGCAGTATTTAATAAGTATCAAGCTTGGCAAAATAGTCAGCCTGAAGCTTTATCAGTACAAAAAGCAGTAGAAGTTCCAGTAGTCGAACAGAACTTTACTTGTGATGGGCGTGAGCACTGTAGTCAAATGACGTCTTACGAAGAGGCGTTATTCTTTGTAAGAAATTGTCCAAATACTAAAATGGACGGTGATGGTGACGGCATACCATGTGAGAGTCAGTTTTAATTGTTAAAAAAGAGTACCTTGACTGGTACTCCTATGAACTATTTCGCGTCGCAAAACTTCATAAATGCTTTTAAACCAGGTCCTTGGTATTTCTGACGGTGTACCAACATGAATAACGGGCGCGTCAATTGCCAGAAAGGTGTATCCAAAATCACCAATTGACCTTTTTCTAGTAAAGGCTCAATCGCCAATCGTGAAATACACGACACACCAATTCCACCTGCGACAATTTTTAAAATCGCTTCGTTATGACCCAAAGTTAAACGAATATTGGCATCAGGCAGGTCTTTTAAAATTGCATTGTCAAACACTTCACGGGTGCCTGAACCTTCTTCACGTAAAATCCATTCGGCATCTTCAAAATCTGCAATGCTTAAGGAACGGTTTAACTGTGCTAAAGGATGACTTGGTGCACAGCACACAGCAAGTTCATCGTCACGCCAATGAATACATTGCAGTTGTGGTAAGTGACAAGAACCTTCAATCAGTGCTAAATCTAGTTGAAACTGGTTCACAGCTTCAATCATTTGGCGAGTATTGCCCACTTGTAATTGTAAATGCGCCTGAGGTTGAATTTGCAAAAAGTCTGCCATTAAATCAGGCATCAAATAGTCACTGATGGTCAGCGTTGCGCCTAAACGCAAATCAATACTTTGTAGCTCGCCTTTAGCAGCTTGCTCAAAAGCTTCACAACGACCCAAAATTTCTAAGGCTTGTGGCAATAAGAAACGACCTAAATCGTTCAGTTGTAGACGCTTACCCAAACGGTCAAACAGTGGAGCGCCTAAGCCATCTTCCAAATCTGCTAAGGCCATGCTTGCAGCACTTTGGGTGAGCTTAACGGCATCACTGGCTTTAGTTACTGTCCCTTCCTGGGCAACTGCTACAAAAACCGCCAACTGGCGTAAAGTCATGCGCATGAATCAAGCCTTAACATTTAAAAAATATTCATAAATTACCCCGACATGCTAACATGAGCACAGTCTTTCATGCCACGCTCAAATCATGTCAATTGAAAAATTTACTTTAGAAAAAGTGCTTTCGGTTCATCGTTGGACCAACACCTTATTTAGCTTCACTATGACCCGTCCTGCACATTTTAAATTTACCGCAGGGCAGTTTGCACGTATCGGGTTAAAAGTGGGTGATGAATTGGTGGTACGTGCTTATTCGGTGGTGTCATCACCATTTGCTGAAACTTTGGAGTTTTTTTCGATTGTTGTGCCAGATGGTGCGTTTACTTCTAACTTGCAGCACCTTCAAGTGGGCGATGAGCTGTACTTGGAAAAAATTCCGTATGGTTTTTTGACTTTGGCGCGTTATCAATTGCCTGCACCACACGATTTATGGTTACTGGCCACAGGTACAGGTCTTGCCCCATTTTTATCCATGCTGCAAGACTTTGAAACATGGACAAAATATCAACATATTTATTTGGTTTATAGCGTGCGTACCGAAGCCGAATTGGCTTATGTCGATAAAATTCACGAAATTGCCGAAACTTTTGGCGAAGGGCATACAGGCTTTGAATTTATCCCAATTATCACCCGCGACCCTCAAGCTGCTTTGCATGATCGTTTACCTGTGTTAATTGCAAATGGTGAACTGGAGCAGGTTGCAGGCAGTGTATTTAACCCTGAAACCAGCCATGTAATGTTATGCGGTAACCCTGCTATGGTCGATGACACCAAAGAAGCCTTAAAAGCACGTGGTTTAAGTATGAATCGCCGCGGGGAAGGCAATATTGCAGTTGAAAATTATTGGTGAGGATGGGATGCAGCTATTTAAATAACCACTGTTTAAATTTATAGCCAATCTAGGCTTCATGTTTCATATTTATAGTCGCATATACCATACAGGCTGAAATTCTGGAAACTCAGGTATCTGTGCAAGATCATGTGCTCAATTTAAGATGGACCAATTAGCTGTCAAACCAGTGCACCATCAGCTGAATTACTTAAACAGTCCGACAAGATTAAAACCTTAACAATCAATAGTCGTGGTGGTGAGATCGGTTTCGCATTGATTTGGGTAATTTGGTTTATGATCATCAACTTGATGTACAAGTTGGATAGTATTGCTGTTCTTCTTGTGCCAATTATGTGTTTGCTGCGGGCAAAGTAAAAGATTTAAACTTGCGTAGCCCACTAGGTGGCATGTGGCGATTTTTAAAAAAATGCAATTTGACAGTGCCGAAATGGAGCAAATGTATAACGAATATATTGGCTCAATCTGCGAAAGAAACCGCTTTTTTCAGAAATTCAAAGTTCAGCAAAGCTTAACCATTGCAAGGCAGGCGCTTGAATTTGAAAAATATAAAGACTGTGTCGGTTGGCGCTATGCACCTAAGAAAATGCGAAGTTTTTGTAACTATCAGATACATTTTAAGCAGTTTTTTGGATGCCTAAATCAAGTTTAAAAAATAAATGTATTTTTACAATTCGCTAAAAATTAGTTGTTGATGTAACTTTCATCATCCAGATAAAAACCTCATCTACAACGTTGCAGATGAGGTTTTTGCTTTGTACGATTCCAGTTTGAAAACAGCTTTTGAGGGCAATGCTTGAAAGTGATTTTTTGAAAGAGATTAGTGTACAAACATATCCATATATTCACGGATTTCCTGAATCGCGCTATCGACATCACTACTCAGCCAAGTCGGTTCGAAAAAGCCTGCATAATGTTCTAAGCGTTCTTGAGGAACCACCAAACGCACAGGGCATTCTTCTTCAAGTAAGCGCCACGGCAAAATTGGCACTTCATTATCCAAAAATGCAGCAATGTTGCGAATATCAATGATCATGGCATTTACACAATCTGGAAATGGCATGACCGAAAATTCTTCGGTACGACGACGAAAATATTCTAAATCGCTCCAGTTAAGCAGATAGCTTGGCTTGCTAAATTCAATAATACCAATTAGATGCCCATCACGAGTATAGTGCAAGGCACATTGATGAGTGACGTCAGTGTCAAGATCAAGCGATACACTTTGTTGACGATACGCCATAAAATTCAAAGCACACAAAAAATGGTACTTGATTATAGCGCATTTCTCTGTGAGAGGCAGCTTTGTCCATAAGAGGAAGAATTGGTGTCACTTAAAGCATATTACATCTTTTCACCATCTTGCTATGTATTTTCACACAATCAGCATGAGGAGCTTGTTAGTATAAAAATTCATCAGATAAATACATAAGTGAGGGGAACATGCCACATGATTTGAATAAACCACCTCATGTAAACTCAGCTGAAGATACCAAGCGAAAAAAACGTATTCCAGTCTATATGCTTGTACTGGTGGGAATTTTTTTATTGGCACTGTTGGTTTACATGTTGGCGGATCGCAAACCGAGTCCAAATGAAGCACCTCCTGGACATCCGAATCCAACCGTCCAACAAGCAACGCCAAATAGCACGACTACGGGCACAGCTGGAGATGAAGCACGTGCGGATGACAGCAATACTGCAACAGCAACAGATCAGTAGTTTAGCCTAAGTGTCAAAAAATCGTATTTACTGATTCAGCCTTGCCTAGTTGCAGGGCTTTTTTGTGGATTTTCGCAAGGTTTATTATCCCTCCTTTGTAGAATTGTTGCGATTCTGCATCCTAAGGTTGAATAAAAAATATGCAAATTCTATGGTGGGTATAGCTTTACTCAATAATTTGAATCGATAAAAAGCAGTTTTGCGCCGTGGTGCAAACCTAAAAATGAATCTAAACACCATGAGGATTAAACAAGATGAATGATTATTTTAATGGCAACCTACATGGCAGAGGTTTTGATGCCATGTATTATTGGGAGCAATTTCAACCCATTTTAGCTGCAGTCGCAATTTTACTTGTCGGGTGGGTGATTGCATTATTGGTCGCGGGTGGAATTAAAAAGGTTCTACAAAAATTAGGCACCGATCAAAAATTATCAAATGCAACGGGGCATCGTTCAAATATTGAAGTGATTGTGTCACGGGTCGTGTTTTGGGTGATTTTAGTTATTGCGGTCATTGGTGCGCTGAATGTGTTGAATCTGACCAGTGTCAGTGGGCCATTCAGTAATATGATTCAGCAGTTCTTACTGTTTATTCCTTCTTTACTGGCTGCTGTAGCCGTTGCTTTTATTGGATGGATTTTGGCAAATCTGGTCAAAGTGGGGATGCAAAAACTGTTGGGACGTACCCAGTTGGATGAAAAACTCAGTGCCGATGTCGGTGTGAGTGGCTTAAGTCAAAATATCAGTGAAATTGTTTATTGGCTGATTTTATTGCTGTTCTTGCCAATTGTGTTGTCAATTTTAGGCTTAAACGGTCTGTTGTTCCCTGTGCAGAACATGGTGAATGAAGTTGTGCTGTATTTACCAAACATCTTCATTGCAGGCGTGATCGTTTTTGTTGGATACATTCTGGCAAAAATTGTGCGTGGCATTGTCGAAGGTTTATTGGGCAGCCTGAATATTCAACAGCATGCTGAAAAAGTCGGTATCTTCAAAAACTCAAATTTACCTAAATTACTCGGTTCGTTTGTTTTCGCCTTGGTGATCATCACCGCCTTAATCATTGGTTTTGAAGCACTTGGAATTGAAGCCATTTCTCAGCCTGCGACTGCCATGCTGTATGAAATTATGAATGCGATCCCGCATATTATTGCGGCAGGTCTGATTCTTATTTTAGCTTATGTGGTGTCACGTTTTGTAGCCAATATTGTGGTGGAAGTGGTTGCAGGCACAGGAGTAGATGATATTCCTGCCAAACTCGATTTACAGCGCTTTTTAGGTACGACTAAAATTTCATGTGTAGTCGGTTATCTGATCGTATTCTTTACCATGCTATTTGCGGTATCTGAAGCGGCGAACCGTTTGGGCTTTGATCAAGTCAGCGGCTTGATTGCCATGTTTATCCAGTTTGGTGCAGATATCCTGTTGGGTGCTGTTATTTTGGTGGTGGGTTTCTGGCTCGCAAATTTGGTTGCCAAAGTGGTACAGCGTGGTGAATATAACAGCTCACGTTGGTTGGCAAACTTAGTCCGTATTTTAATTATGGGCTTGGTGGTTGCCATGGGCTTACGCGCGATGGGTATTGCCGATTCGATTGTGAACTTGGCCTTTGGTTTAACCCTCGGTTCTGTTGCAGTGGCTTTCGCACTTGCCTTTGGTTTAGGTGGTCGTCAACCTGCAGAGCGTGTGTTAACTGATTTGATTGATAAAGCCAAACGTGAAGCGAATCAACCGAATCCTTTACACAAAACAGAAACGGCAACGTCAGCATCAAACGTGATGACACCTATTGTATCTGAGCAGCCACAAACCTCTGTAAGTGATGTGACTACAACACCTGAAGCGGCAACTGATCATGCTGTGCCAGATACCTTAAAGGTTGATCCTGAACATCCACCAGTCAATAACCCATTTGGTTCGACAGGTGAGACTGAGCCAGATGTCGATGAACATCCAAAAAATGACCCGAAATAAACTGTTCAAATTTTGATTTGAATCAATAAGATGATCGACCAATCACCGTATTGGTCGATTTCTTTTCGGTATTCATTAAAAAAAAGAGGAAACGATAATGTCCAAATCAGCACCCAATAAGTTTTTTGCCCCAATAGTGATTGCTGGTATCACCATCGGTTTTTTTGTTGCAGCTTATAAGTTTGTCTTTGCTAAACCAGAAGCAACGGCAAAATCAACTGAAAATGTTGAGAAAAATTATTTAAAAGCGGATAGACCAACCTCTTAAATTATGTTAAAAATTAATCAACTTTGACAGGAATGAGTCAAAGACTGATTTGGATAAATCAGATTAATCGCTTGGAAAGCTTGATGAGGGTTTAAGGGAAAAATAAAAAACTTGGGTTTTAACCAAGCTGAAATATTTGAGTCTTAAAATTCGCGCAAGGATGACAATAATGAGAGAAATCAATATGCTAAACAAATTACGTATCAGTTTAAAAGTTCAAATGGTAAATTCGTTACCGATACATCAACAAAATGCGGTGCTCAAAATGCAGCAAACTGAATCACGTTTGGCAAATACGCCAAAATTAGTATTATTTCGTACCGATTATTTAGAATAAAATAACAGGATTCACGTATTGCTAAGTTTAAAGTGCGTGATGGTGTTCATTAAAGAAAAAGCCAGTTTAGAAAAACTGGCTTTTGTTATTTTAAAATTTGATTTGCAACATCAATATTGATTCATTTTGACTCGAAGCATTGCTATCACATGCTTTAATTGATTGTTTCATATAAAAGCTGCTTAAACATACTCCGATGCTGCATGTGCAGATGACCATGCCCATTGAAAGTTGTAGCCACCTAAATGTCCTGTCACATCTAAAACTTCACCAACAAAATACAAGCCTTTTTGTTTTTTACTTTCCATAGTTTTAGAGGAAACTTCTTGGGTATCCACTCCACCTAAAGTAACTTCGGCAGTACGATAACCCTCTGTACCCGATGGTTTAACTTCAAAGGCATTTAAACGTGCTGCAATATGTTCTAGCTTGTCATCACTAATATTGCCAACTGCAGTTTCAGAAAGCTCTGGCCAAATTAGTTGCTGTAACTCTACTACTACACTTTTTGGCAAATGTTCACTGAGCAAGGTGCGCAGTAAAACTTTAGGACTGTTTTGTTTTTTATTTTTAAAAAAATCATAGAGTTCTAAGTAAGGCAAAAAGTTAATTTTAAAATTTTGTCCGACATCCCAATAATTAGAAAGCTGTAAGGCACTTGGTCCACTTAAACCACGATGGGTAAATAGCAGTGCTTCGGTAAAACTATTCAGTGAATTTGATAAAGTCACATCCACCGCATTACCGCTTAAACGTGTGGTGACTTCTTTAAAGCTGTCTGAGAAAGTAAACGGCACTAAGCCTGCACGGGTCGGATAAACACGATGACCAAACTGTTTCGCAATTTCATAGCCAACTCCAGAGCCACCTAAAGTTGGAATAGATAAGCCACCAGTCGCCACAACGAGAGATTCACACTGATAAGTGCCTTGATTGGTTTCAATGATAAAACCTGAATCTGTTTGTGCTGTTATGCTTTGTACTTCGCAATGGGTCTGAATCTGAACTCGTTTCGATTTATTGCACTCTGCAAGTAAAAGTTCGAGGATTTCTTTAGCGCCTTTGATTGTAAATAGCTGACCGTGTTTACGTTCTTCATATTCAATACCATATTCGCAGACCAAACCAATAAAATCCCAGTTGGTGTAACGAGTGAGAGCAGAAATGACAAAATGTGGATTATGTGAAATATAATGGTTTGGTTCGACTTCTAAATTGGTGAAATTACATTTACCACCACCAGACATTAGAATCTTTTTACCTACTTTATTGGCTTTTTCTAATACGACAACGGAACGTCCACGTTTACCAGCCTCTGCAGCCAACATCAAGCCTGATGCACCCGCACCTAAAACAACAACATCAACCTGATGAACCATGAGTATTACTCGGTAGACGAAAAGCGAGCAATTATAAAAGATTTGTGGGGGTTTTAATATGCTTTAAGCTTTCCTTGCAACCCACCTGTATGAATGGCCAGAATTCGAGTGTGGGCAGGGAAATGATTGTGCTGGATTAAATCAAGAAGTCCCATCATCATTTTACCTGTATAAATGTGTTCGAGTGGAATTTGATATTTTTGCTCAAAATTTTGAATAAATTTCAATAATTCAGGTGTAGTTTTGGCATAGCCGCCACCACAATAGGCATCGGTTAAAGACCAATTGCTTTTATCGGTCCATTGTTGAATGTCCTGTTTGAGAAAATCACCTTTCAAGGCTGAAAAGCCTAAAATGTGCTGGTGATCTGAACTGCTTTCAATGATGCCTGCAAGAGTTCCACCTGTACCCACGGCACAACAAATTACGTCATAATTTTCTAAATCATCAGGGGAGAGGATTTCCTGTGTCCCTTGAATGGCAAGGGCATTGCTTCCACCTTCAGGAATAATAAAGGCTTGAGGATATTGCTGTTGAAGTTGTTGTAAATATTCCACTTCATGGCGCAGACGATATTCGGCTCGGCTGACAAAATGCAGTTGCATGCCAAAATCTTGCGCTGTTTGTAGGGTAGGATTTAAGTCTTGGGTCGCAAGTTCTTGACCACGAATGATGCCAATACTTTGAAAGCCAAAGCGTTGAGCTGCATAAGCCGTTGCTGCAATATGATTGGAAAATGCACCGCCAAAAGTGAGGACTTGAGAAAAACCTTGCTGTTGTGCTGCCAAGAGGTTGTATTTGAGTTTAAAAAACTTGTTGCCCGAAATCTGGGGATGAATCTGATCAAGGCGTTTGATGGTCAGTTGAACAGGCTGGGGAAGTTCTAATGTTTGATAAGGGGTAGGAAAAGCAATGTGATCAAACATTTTTTTGCGAACGAGAAATGAATTTGACCACATTGTAAATGTATTTGATTGAAAATGTCAGTGTTGGTTTATGAGTCGGTATCCACCGACGTGATCACCGACATACTAGGACGTAGGTTTTCCATGCCTTTTTGTTCTGGATCAATGGCGATGCGTACCGCAATACGTTGAACGACTTTGGTAAAATTTTCTGTGGGACTGTCAGGTTTAAGTACACTGAATTCTGAACCCGCAGCAGTGGAAATCTGCTCCACATGGCCTGGTTTATTGAGCAATGTCCAAACAATAGGTATCGCTATTCCACGATAGATGATGGCTAACATCAAGATATTGATATCTCGTTTTCCCCATTTCCGGTTGGTTCTATCCAAAGTTAATTGGACTTTATCGAATAAAAATATATTGAAAATTAACTGAGAAATTTGACGATAATCGAAATACTGATCTGCAAAGAAGCGTTGTATACGTCGATGAAATGATTGTGGTAAGCACGTGATGGGTAAGGCTTTAGATGCAGAAGAAAGATTACATGTCTGTTTTACAATTAATGCCAGCATAATCAGTGTAAAACATTTTACATGTGACTTGTTCCACTTTAAATATTTGTTTAAGATGAGATGTAACTTATTGAAATGTTTCATCATATTTGTCGTTGGAAAACAAGTATTATGCCATTATTTCAATGAGTTATCTTTTTTTGTCGTGTACAAAGATCGTTTTATCAAAGTAAGTTGAATAACCATAGGGCAGCAATTTACCCTATGGCTTTTTAAAATTTAATGAAAAACTGCTTCCAAAGCATTTAAGCCAACTTTAGGATCGAGTAAACCATTGTAAATCTCTGGAATTTCACGTTCGACACCTAAGAGCTGATAAATGGCAATCATGGCACAACGTACGGAATATTCCACAGTGAAAACCACATCATCTTCAAGCTCTACGAATTGACCTAAGAAAGCAAAGTTGACCGCATTTTCTGGAATGACCAATGGACGATCACCTGCTTTACGACATGCAAATAGGGCAGAGGCATAAGGCATCATTACTGTGGTAATGTCGGTATGTGCCAACACATGATCCAAGATGTCATCGAAACCAAGTTGATGAATCAACTCAATTAAAATCTCTTGACCTGTGGCTTCACTCATCGGTTTTTTAATGTAATCGCCGATATGGTCAATTTCAAAACCATAACCCCATAAGGTGAATTTACCTTCTGGTAAGTCAGCAAAATGCGGTTGAGCTGGAACGACCACAGATAGATGCCAACCAGATTCAAACCAAGTCATGAGTGCACCAGTACCCGGTTCATTTCCTGTGTAATCAATAATCCGTTTTAGCAGCACATCATCATGCATGGTGAGCGTAAAGGATTTCCATTTATGCTCATCAATATTGCCATAGAAGGTCATTGGACGACCAAAATCAGGAGCTTTTTGAGCCAATGTTTCCCACAAACGCCAGCCATGATCTTGTCGATCACGAATCAGCTCAGGAACATCGAATTTATCGCCATAACGTGAATCAGCCGTAATCGAACCTAAAGTAAAGAGCGCAAGATCATGCTCACCCAGTTGAATTTGTTCAGTGCCTTCTGGAATGTTGACATAAAGTTGGGTTGCCTTACGTTCCTTCGTTTGGGCATCTTCGACAAAGTCTGCATCTGTGACATAACTACCGAAACGAACATCAACGCCTTGTTCCACCAACCAGCGTTGTAGAGGATGAATCATTGAATCATATTGATTATATTTGGTTCGTTTCACACCTGCTAAGGTATGGATGCGTGGTAATTCTTGAATGAAACGTAGAAAATAACGGCGTAATTCCGCTGCGCTATGCCATTTTTGAAAGGCAAACGTGGTTCGCCACATCCGCCAAAAATTACTTTGGAAAAATGTATCATCAAAAAATTCATCAATACGGCGACTACCGATACGATCTTCTTTTAATGCCAGTAGACGTAACATTTGAGCACGGTTGAGCGTTGATAATCCCAATTTTTGAGCTTCTGCAATAATATGATTTGAGTCGATCAAACGTGCTTGAGCATTGGTTTTAACTTGTTCGTTAAATTCACGACATTCTTCACGAACAGAAATGTCTGGATTTTCTAAAGATGGGATGCTTGAAAATAAATCCCAAGTACACAAATAAGTCTCATCAGTTAGCATACGTCCACCACGTGTGACCCATGCTTGGTTCGGATTAAGCGGATTATGTCCACCATCCATCGAACCACCAGAAACATTCAATTCTTCTAAAATATGGATATGTTCGGCTGGCACTTTAGCATCACGAATCGCAAAAGCAGCAGCAGCCATACCAGCTATGCCTCCGCCTACAATCCAAAGATGTGATTTAGAGCGGTCTAATGTTTTCAGTCTTTTATTTTGCATCTGATGTGCCTCGTTTGTAGTTCTAAAGAAAATTAAAGCCGTAATTTTATTATGGGATTATGTGTTTTAAAAATATATGAAAGTTCTGCTAAAAATCGATGATAAATTATTATCAGAAAAAAACTTTAATAGAAAAAATGGATGCACAATAAAATTTTACTGTTCATATGCTATGTTTTAACTGTTTGATATTAAAATTAAATTGAGTTTTTACTCTATTTTTGGTTTTTTACTAAATATCAAATTGCTTGAAAAATCCTTAAATTTATAAACATAAATCAAAAAAATTATATCTTCTATTATGGTTTTTTAAGTAAAATAAATAGTTGAAAATTATTCTAATCTTGAGGTCTATCTTGGAATCATTATTGATTTTAGGCTCTATTGCTTTGGCATTAATGTTGGGGGCAATGAGTCCTGGGCCTACCTTTATTTATGTGGCAAAAAATTCGATAGCCATTTCACGTAAGCATGGTTTATTTACTGCTTTAGGCACGGGTACGGGTGCCGCAATTTTTGGTTTATTGGCGGTGATGGGGTTGCAGGCTATTTTATTGGCTGTGCCTTCTGCATATTTTCTGCTTAAAATTTGTGGTGGTTTATATCTGTTATTTTTGGCTTATAAAATTGTGAAGCATGCCAAAGAGCCTATTCAAACCAATCTTGCGGATGGGCAGCAAATGTCACTGCGCCGTGCATTTACCACAGGTTTAATAACGCAGTTATCTAACCCTAAAATTGCAATTGTCTTGGCGAGTATTTTTACTGCTTTATTACCTAAAGAAATTCCAACTTATTTCTATGTGGTGCTGCCAATTTTGTGTTTCTTTATTGATGCGGGGTGGTGCTCATTAGTTGCAGTGGCTTTGTCTGCAGAAAAACCGCGTCAGGCTTATATTAAGTTTAAGGCTATTTTTGACCGTGCAGCAGGGGCGGTAATGACAGTATTGGGCTTAAAATTAATTTTTGGGATGAAGTGAGTAATATGTGTATAGTGCCTTCATTCAAACCTTCTCCTAAATGGAGAAGGTTTTATAGAAACATTAATCTTTAAAATGAATTGGCATCCATTGATAGCTCTTTCCATCCTGAGAATAGATATGACCGATCCCTGGGAACGGTAAATGTGGAGCGGCAATGGTTTGTCCATTTTTAGCGAAATTAGCAAATTGCTTTAAACGTGTTTGAACAGCTTTTTTCGGGTCTATGTCGTATTCAATTGCCGTTTCAGGTTTATCAAATTGCACAGTATGTGAATGTACGATATCTCCAATAAAGACCACGTTTTCACCTTTGGTTTTTAGTGCATAACTAAAATGTCCCGGTGTATGTCCCGCCGTGTTAATGACTTTAAAGCCCTGAATGTCATCTCCGAGTTTATACGTTTTAAAACCTTGCTTTGTTTGGTAAGGCGCAATCGCTTGTTTAATTTTATCAACCGTGCCTAAGTAATTGGCTTGTTTATCTTTTGGTAATTTTGCCGCTTGTTTGGGATCTAGCCAATATTTTGCTTCATCATCAGATACATAGACTGTCGCATTTGGGAAATTGGCAACGCCATCTTTACTGATTCCACAGACATGATCGGGATGTAGATGTGTGAGTAGAATGGTATCGACTTGTTCAGGTTGATAGCCTGATGCTTTTAGGTTCGTTAAAACTGAACCTAAATGAGCACCAAAACAACTAGCTGCACCGCTATCCACTAATACTAGAGATTTTCCTGTATTAACGAGGAAGGCATTTACTGAGGTTTGTACGCCTTTCTCTTGATCTGCATAGTATTTCTTTAAAATCTCGTGAACTTGTTGTTGCGGTATGTCTTTAAACAAGTTTGGTGACATAAAGTTTGTACCATCGAGCAGGGCAGTGATTTGTAGATCACCTGCTTGATATTGGTAGTAACCAGCGACTTGGTTTTGTGCTGTTATAGTTGGTTCAGCAGTGTGAGTGGTGATAGCTGGTGTGCTTAAAGCTAGGGTAGGGAAAAGCAGTTTTAAAAATTTCATAGAGTTCTTACAAATTTTAAAGTGATTTATCTTTTTTATCATAATTTTGATCTTTTCTCTTTATTTTAATGGTAAGTATGACTATTCTAAGTTCAAGATTTTTAAAATTATTTAAGCAATGGCTTCTAATAACTTCTATACATTAAAAGATATTTACCCTCAGTCAAGAGATGCATTTTTCTTTGAGTTTAAGAAAATTGATGAGATAAAAAATGAAGCGCTTATTGTGTTGGATACAAATATTTTACTTTTACCATATAAAACAAATGTTAGCGGCAGTGTAAAAATGACCCCCTAATGGCATTTAAAAACTGACCCCCTTGGTTAATATAGCGGTCATTTTGGACTGCTCAACATGTTAACTTTGGAGCAAGCAGTGACAATCCAAATACTTCATCAACAAGGTAAATCTATTAAAGCCATTAGTCGTGAACTGGGGGTGTCCAGAAATACCGTACGTAAATATTTACGGCAAAACACCACACCTCAGTATCAGCGTATACAGCCTAGAATAAGTATCCTTGACCCATATAAACCCTATTTACTCCAACGTGTAAACGCAGCTCATCCTGAATGGATTCCTGCTGTTGTGCTCTACCAGGAAATTTTAAGGTTGGGATATCCAGGAAAGATCAGGATCTTGAGGGAATATCTTGCAACATTAAAACCAGTTGCTAAACCGGAACCGATCATTCGTTTTGAAACCCAACCTGGCCAACAAATGCAGGTAGATTTCACGACAATTCGACGCAACAACACGACTTTAAAAGCCTTTGTCGCAACATTAGGGTATTCCAGAGCGACTTTCGTGAAATTTTATGATCATGAACGTACCGATGCATGGATCGATGGTCTAGAAAATGCATTTCAGTTCTTT